>CAIXAQ010000688.1 GCA_903917425.1 uncultured Bacteroidales bacterium | reverse complement strand
GGGCCTACCTTCTGTTCGAAGGTTCCGTTCTTAAATCGGGCACAGCCGAAGAACTTGCTGCCGACGAACAGGTGCGGAAAGTTTACCTGGGAAGCAATTTCGAGCTACGGAGGTAGGGATTTATTCGCCTGTAATCCGGCACCGCTTGTTCCGATTTACCGGGAAATCCATGTGCGGAGGAACAAGCTACAAGTTTGTTTCGCAAAACCTCGCACGCGCAGCTTTAATTATTGGAAATTGGCTCTCATTGTTTTATCATTTTCAAAACATTGAGACTTCCATCCATATGATAAAGCGCTATTAGATAATTTCCGGAAGGCAAATCTGAAATATCTACTCTTCCATTCCGGATTGCCGGCTGTTCGACTGATTTCATCACTTGTCCTAGTAAATTAATGATTTTTAGGACTTTAATATTCATTAAATCATTTTGGGAACTACTAATATTTAAAAATTGCGTTGCCGGGTTAGGATAAACAGAAATCGCATCCGAAGCCAATAAATTTACCGAGTTCAGCATGTTTGCTGAGTCTGCTATTTTTGCTAAAAAAACAGAATACGGATCATAACTAACGCTATTCCCGGTTATAATAAAATCAGTATCAATATTTTGAATGATCGCCGTAGGATAATGATGTGTAAGCTGGACAAGGTTCTTCCTCCATAATTTATTTCCGGAACTGTCAATTTTAATAATTACGGGTTGAGGATTCACCACATCGATGGTTTCTCCAATTAATGCGTATCCGCCATCACTGCTGCGGGTTGATGACAATACCTGAACATCATTTTCATATAAAGTGTTTGTCCAGTTTAAACTTCCCGAATTATTGAAATTAGAAATGATTGTATTTTCAAGAGAGACACCGTATACTTTTCCTATAATCGTAAAATTTCCATTGTTACTATAAACACTTACCAATTCGGAATAATTACCGGATGTTGAATCTATGGTTTTGTTCCATTGTTCAATGCCCAGGCTGTTGGTTTTAATGATATACCCTTTTAAGCCTCCGTTTTGATCATTTATACTTCCTGCCAAAGCAAAACCGCCGTCAGAAGTTTCGACAACAGAGGCTGCAAATTGCTCTACCCTATCGTTATGGTAATAATGCCTTGTCCACAATGAATCTCCTGTTGAATTTGTTTTAATGAGATGAAATGCCGTGTAGGGAGTAAAATTAGTGTCAATTTTAGCAAACCATGAGTGTATGATTAAATCGCCGTTCGACAGTTCTTTTACATCCACGCCTAAGTCTGTGATTTCGTCACCATAGCTTTTATACCATAGCATTGTTCCCAGGGTATCTATTTTCGAAATAAAAACATCCTGTAAAGTGGATCCTGATATACAACCATGGTCAATCATACCGACTACCACATAATTATCATCCATCGTTTTAATTATCTTTCTGAACTCCAACCCGCTGGTATTGGGTATTGCATAATATTTTGTTGATAGCAGGTTACCGGCAGCATCTGTCTTTTTAATAAAACCAGCAAACCCCTGGCTGGCATTGATCAGTGTATCCATTCTTCCTGCCATTAAATACGTGCCATCGCTGTTTTGTAAAACAGAATTTGATGTAATAGACTGATTGCCATTGTTATAATGGTTTGTAAAATTTGTTTGGGCATTACAGTTTAATGCAGCCATGAAAAGAATTGACAGTATAGATTTGTACATGGTGTTTTTAGTATTAGAGCCTTATTGTTTGTGTTTACAGGATATTTATTCTTACAATTTCTTAATAGCCATGAATTGCCACCAATATGTTTCCTATGCTTTCTAATTAAAAGCAATTAAAAACATGAAGGCCGGTATTTATTAAATAATCGAAACAATGCCAGAATCAACAATGTCAGCATCAACAATGTTCATTTCAGGCCCATGGTTTAGGATTGCGAAAACCAATAATTCGCTTGAGAGAAAAATCAATATTCAACAAATTGGGTATATAATCCAGTGTCGTTTAAGTTTTTTGAAGCTGGTCTTTTTTGCAAAGCAAAGGTATAAACCCTTATGCACCAGGCTTAAATACCAGCGAAAGCAGAATGTACGCCAGGATAATCAGCGGTATAGCGGTAAAAGTGAGTAATACGAACGAAACTACGGCAAACATTACCAGTATAAACTGAGGTTTGTTATCTGCAAATTTCAGGTTACGGAATTTAAGCGATATCAACGGTATTTCCGAGACAAGCAGTAAACTCATTCCAACGGCTATAAAAGCAAGAATGTAATAATTATCGGTTATCAGCGTAAGCCACGAAAGCGAATCGCTGAATCCTGCCTGCATTTTTATAAGTGGTATCGATCCTAAGAAGATTGCATTTGCCGGAACAGGCAGCCCGATAAAGGATGTCGTCTGGCGTGTATCGATGTTAAATTTAGCTAAGCGTACCGCCGAAAGTACAGGAATAATAAAAGCTATTAACGAAAAAATATTGATATCTGAGCCGGCTGACGGCGTATTCGGGCTAACAGCCATAAGCTGGTAAATTATGATACCTGGCAATACCCCGAACGAAACCACATCGGCCAGCGAATCGAGTTCCTTCCCTATTTCACTCTTCACATGCAAAACCCGGGCTGCCATGCCATCTAGAAAGTCGAAAAAGGCTGATAAAAGAATGAAGTAGGCAGCGTAATCAATGCGGTATTGAAGTGCTATCAGTATGCCAATACATCCGCTGAAAAGGTTCAGTGTTGTTATAAAATTCGGGATATGTTTCTTCACGATGAATTTTAGTTAGTGCTTTCGATGATGTAAAATTAACAAAAATGTGTTCCGGTAGTTCTTTCTTGTGTATTTGGGCTTACTGATTTTCGAATTACATAATCGGAAAGATATAATGTGGTATTTTAATTTGCTGATTTCTTTTATTTTGACTCCTCTAAATCTCCCCAAGGGGAGACTTAAGATTCGTGATCAGACTAGCAGCAGAACACTAAGCCCCTCCTTGGAGGGGTTGGGGAGGTCAAAATGTGAAGGTAAAAAGTAAGACAGTATATTATTCATATTACCTACGCTTAAAAATGTTCATCAACGCCAAAGCTAAAATCGTAATTTTGCCATTCTGTTTTCAAAAACCAACTATGCTGAATGCCTTGCAAAATATCCGTATCGAAGAGTACAACTATCCTTTGCCCGGGGAACTTATTGCCCAGTTCCCGCTCGAAATACGCGATAGCTCCAGGCTGTTGATTTATAAAGACAATCAAATCGGGGAAGCTACTTTTGCGAACATAGCGTCGTATTTACCCGATGATAGCTTGTTGATTACCAACGAAACACGCGTAATCCATGCCCGGCTTTTATTCCGGAAACCTTCCGGTTCACGCATCGAAATTTTCTGTCTCGAGCCGGTTGAGCCAACCCGCGACATTCAACTCGCCTTTCAGCAGCAACAATCCTGCACATGGAAATGCCTCGTAGGAAATGCCCGACGGTGGAAATCGGGAGCTTTAATACTTGAGGATGAACTGGACGGAGTTCCTGTTCAGATAATGGCTACCATGCAGGATCGCGATGAAACCACTTTTCTTATCCATTTTGAGTGGACGCCTGCTCATTTTACATTCGCCCAGGTACTTGAACATTTTGGCAAAATACCGCTGCCACCGTACATTTCGCGCGAAGCATCCGAAAATGACAACACACGTTACCAAACCATTTTTGCACACAACGACGGCTCGGTAGCTGCGCCCACTGCCGGTCTGCATTTTACACCGGAAGTACTTTCAACTTTGGAAACAAAGAACATTAAAACGGCTGCGGTTACTTTGCATGTAGGTGCAGGCACTTTTAAACCGGTAAGCACCGAAACCATAGGCGATCACCATATGCACTCTGAGCAGGTAATTGTTAAATTAGAACTGCTAAAGGAAATCATCAGGTATAAGAATAAACATATCACACTTGTTGGCACTACCACCGTCCGCACCCTCGAAAGCGTTTACTGGCAAGGTGTAAAATGGCTGCTAAAACCGGCCGAAACACCGTTTATGCTTATTGAACAATGGGATCCGTACCAATACGCC
>CAIXAQ010000687.1 GCA_903917425.1 uncultured Bacteroidales bacterium | reverse complement strand
TGTGAAACTTAATGGCATTTTCGATAAGGTTTTGAAATACTCTCATAATCTGCAATTCATCGGCTTTTACAACCGGCAAATCATCGCAGCTTAGTAAGGCATTATTTGCAGTTATCAGCTGGTGCAGACTTGCAATAACCTGCCCGGCAATAGTTTTGGTGTTAACTTGTTCTAAAGGCTTTGCATGAGTACTTATCCTCGAAAAATCCAGTAAATTGACGAGGAGTTTTTGCATTCGGGCTGCTCCGTCAACCACAAAGTGAATATACTCGTTTGCATCCTGGTCTAATTTATCTTTGTATTTGCGTTCGAGCAGCTGGGTAAAGCTCGAAATCATACGCAGGGGTTCCTGCAGGTCGTGTGAGGCAACATACGCAAATTGTTCAAGATCTTTATTTGCATTTTCCAGTTCTTTAGCCCGCTTTTCTTTTTCTTCATTCTGGTAGGCAAGTTCATTGTTGGCAATGAGTAACTCTGCGGCCCGTTTTGCTTTCTCTGCGCTTTGAAAGGCAAGTTCTTTGTTCAAAATGTCCAGTGTATTCCTGGCTTCAACGGCATCATTCATCATTTTTAAAGCAACTCGTTGCTTATTTGCCAGTTCCTCAACTGCTTCAGTCAGTTCTTTTGTTCTTTCAATTACCTGTTGTTCCAGTGTTTCGTGCGAACGACGCAATTCTTCTTCTTTTAGCTTTAGCTCCGATATGTCGGCGGCCATTATACAAACATCGCCCAGCAGTTCGGGCGGTAAAGGGCTGAATGAAAGATGCAGATGAATAGGATGGGTGGTGCCGTTTTTTATATAGGTTAACTCACCATCGGTTTTCCCTTTCAGACCGGCCTGCAGTAAATCACTATATTTTTGAATGTCGTTTTTTGGGAAAAACTGATTAAACCAGGAACCCACAATTTGCTCCGGCGCAACCGACACCAGCTCGGCAAACCGGCGGTTGCAATACAGAACAACGCCATCGGCTGAAAGAACAACAGCTCCTTCGTTCATTTCTTCGATGATGACACGGTATGGAGTTTCGGCAGAAGAAATTGAGAATACTTTTTCGCCGCCTGCACCTGAAACAACTATTGCATCCACTTCGCCATTTCGGATTGCATCGAGTGTTTCGTTAGCTTCGGCCAGGCTTGCCCGTAATTCCTCGTTTTCGAGCAGAAGTTGTTTTTCTGTTTTCGATATTATTTTAGTTGGCATAGCCTGCTTTTTAAAACAGATTAGTATTATTTTGCTTGGTTGTGTTTTAGAATTTTGTAGTACTAATCCTTTTAACAAAAGTGCAGTGTGCCAAGTGCCGTGCACCCGGAACTCGGGAACTCCGGAACATGGCACTCGGAACCTTCATCTGCTTTAGGAATCATATATTCTTTTCAACAATTATCTTAAACAGAACCTTTTGCTTTTACTTTTCGCAAATCGAGCCCTACAAGTACCCGGTCGACAACCGACAAATCGCCGATAATACGGTGCAAAGGCAGGGGCAGCTTTTTAATAAGGGTTGGCGCGGCAATAATCTGTTCTCCTTTTGCTAAGGTTGGGTTTTGGTAAAGGTCTATCACTTCCAGTTCGTAACGGCCTTTAAGGTATTCCTCGCAGATTTTTTTAATATTGGCAATGGCACTTACCGAATAAGGTGTTGTGCCGGCTACGTATAATCGTAACTGGTAAAAGGCACTTTCTCTTTTTTCGATTGCCTGCTCAAATTCCAGGGCTTCGTCTGACATACTGTTTATTCGGTTTTTCATAATACCCGTTTTTTTGATTATTATGAAACAACCTTTAAGTCTAAGCCCACCAATACCCGGTCGGTGTTCGACAAGTCGCCGATAATTTTGCGCACCGGCACGGGTAGTTTCCTCACTAAGGTAGGTACAGCAAGAATCTGGTCTTCGCGACAAAGTTGCGGGTTCTTTATAAGGTCAATAACTTCAATCTGGTATTTGCCTTTTAATTGCTCTTCGCAAATTGCCTTCAGGTTTTTGAAAGCTGTGATTGATTTAGGCGTTTGACCGGCTACATACAACCGCAAAATCCATGTATCGTTTGCTTTTTTATCAGGCTTTTGTTTTGGCATACCTGTTTCCGAAATATCTTTTTTGGGCGTCATGTCTATTTCGTTTTAGCATCGTTCCCTTTCGGTTTATTTAGCTTGCTTGTTTTTATGACAATATCGCCTTTCCGGTTTTTTGCCATATCAACCCTGTCCTGTAAAAGGAGATTTTCGCGAAGCTTATTCAGTTCTATGTTTTTTAACGTTTCAATTTCTTCCGCTTCAAATTCGGCCTTCAGAAAATCAATCTGGGCATTAAGTGCTTTGCGTTTCCGGTCCAAAGCAAGTTGTTTGTTTTCTATCTCCTGGTTGCGAAGTAATTGTTCGGCTTTTTCTTTTGCTTCTTTTGTAATTCGCGATGAACCGGTAAGTACACCCTCAGGACCAACGTACACATCGAGCAGTTCCACGCCATGATCGGTCAGTTTAAATTCCCGGATTTGGTTCGAGTGTGCCATTCCGCGCGACTTAAGTATATACATTCCGCGGTTGCGCTCTCCGCCTAATTCAATATCGCGTAACAGTAACCATGTGTCAATTAATGATGAAATATCTATCCCGGTATAATCGCTTACTCCCGTGGTTAAATGTGTCATGAATACAGAGATATGATTGATTTTTAAAAAGTCGACCATACGCATGATCATTGACTTGGCCTCAATCTGGTTAGTGCCGATGATAAAACTGCTCAGCGGGTCTATAACCACTACCTTAGGTTTAAAATCATTCACTGCTTTGTGCATGGCGGTGAGGTAGGATTCCAAACCGTAAAAAGTAGGGCGTTTCGCATGAAACATCAACAATCCCTTCTTTTCCCATTGTTCCAGGTCGATTCCGATGGAACGCATGTTGCGCATAATCTGCCGGGGCGATTCTTCCAACGCAAAATAGAGTACTTTTTCTCCACGAGCGCAGGCGGCATCGGAAAAACATGCAGATAAACTGCTTTTCCCTACAC
>CAIXAQ010000686.1 GCA_903917425.1 uncultured Bacteroidales bacterium | reverse complement strand
TGGAAAACTTTGTCCGTAATACGCATTAATAACGTAACCTTATAACGGTAAAAAAAGAAAAGGAGGCAGGCTTGAAAGCCTCCTCCGGAATACGTTAATGCTATATAAAGCTGATTACGAAACTACCTATTGCAGGAAAGTAAATTATTTCCCTTCGTCGGAAACAGTTAATTTTTTTCTTCCGCGTGCTCTGCGTGCAGCCAAAACTCTGCGACCGTTAACAGTTGACATCCTGAGTCTGAATCCGTGTTTATTTTTTCTTTTCCTTACTGATGGTTGGAAAGTCCTCTTCATAATTAGTCGTTTTTAGGGGTGCAAAGGTACAAATTGAATCCAAATAAACAAATGGTTTGTAAAAAAAATCCTTGTTTCCTGTTTTATAGGGAAGACAAGGATTTGTTTTGGTGTTGAACTAACTTGTTATCCTTTTACAGGAGCGTCTTTCAGGGTGTGAACCAGGTAGTTCCAGAATTTTCCGACAGATGCGATATTTACTTTCTCATCTGGTGAATGGGGATACCTGATGGTCGGGCCAAAAGAGATCATATCCCAGTTTGGATAAACTCCGCCTAACAATCCGCATTCTAGACCGGCGTGAATAGCTTTTATTTCAGGAATACGGCCATATAGTTTCTGGTAAACTTCCTGCATGGTAATCAGTATGTCCGACTTCATATTTGGCTTCCATCCAGGATAAGTGCCATCGAGAACAACATCGGCACCGGCAAGTTCAAAAACATCTTTGATCATTTCACCAAGATCCTGCTGAGCCGAATCAACCGAGCTGCGAAGCAGGCACTTCACAAATATTTTACCGTTTTCTGATTTTACGATAGCGAGGTTTGTCGAAGTTTCGGTAAGACCTATCATATCGTCACTCATCCGCATGACTCCATTAGGGCATGCATTTACTGCCTTCATCACTTTATCGAGCGAAGCTGCATCAATCAAAGATTGAGGTGTTGAGGTGGCCGTAATTGTAAATTTCAAATCAGGTTCAACCGCTGAAAGTTCGCTGCGGTAGAGTTTTTCGAATTCGCCAACGCATTTCACCAGGTCGTCAGCTTTCGAAGGCGGAACGGTAACAACGGCAAAGGATTCGCGAGGAATAGCATTGCGGAGGCTGCCGCCTTCGATGGAAGCTAATCGCAAATCATGTTCAACAACCGAATGCTTCAAAAACCGGTTCATCAGTTTGTTACTGTTACCGCGTTGCAAAATAATTTCCAGACCCGAGTGGCCGCCTTTTAGACCGGTAATGGCAAGTTTAAATGAGGCCAGGCCTTGCTGTACAGGTTCTTCTTTATAGGTAAAAGTTGCACTGGCATTGGTTCCGCCGGCACAACCTACATATAATTCGCCTTCATCTTCCGAATCGAGGTTAAGTAAAATATCACCAGTGAACATACCTGGTTTCAGGCCGAAAGCCCCGGTCATGCCGGTTTCCTCGTCGCAGGTGAATAAAGCTTCCACTGTACCGTGAACCAGGTTGGTCGCTTCAAGCACTGCCATGGTAGCCGCAACCCCCATTCCATTATCGGAACCTAACGTGGTTCCATTGGCAGTAACCCAATCGCCATCAACATATGCTTCGATAGGATCATTGGCAAAATCGTGAACTTTGTCGCTGTTTTTCTGCGGTACCATATCAAGATGGGTCTGCAGCACAATACCTTTACGATTCTCCATTCCAGGAGTAGCAGGTTTGCGGATAATTATATTACCGACTTCGTCTTTGATGGTTTCGAGCCCGAGGTTTTTACCGAAATCGAACATGAATTGCTGAATGCGCTCTTCGTGATGCGAAGGGCGAGGGATTTGTGTCAGACTGTAAAAATTTTTCCACACAGCCGTGGGTTCCAGTTTAAAGATTTCTTTATTCATCGAAGTATTGGAATTATTTATATTAATTATTGATTTACATGAAGATAAAACTCGCAATTAGCTTACTGATGCACACAACATTAACTTATTTTTATGCTAAAATATTTGGTGACCCCTTTAAGAACGCTCGTTTATTAAAAGAAAGTATTCAGATGTTAAAGTATTTAGTGTACCCTGATTTCTGGTAAATATTTGTGCCAAAAGTAATAAAAAAGGTATTGCTTGAAGTATATTTCTTTAAGCGAAATGTATGAGCTCAAAATCATTTCACATACTGACATGAACCACTTTTTTTGTCTCAAAAAAGGCTTCTTCGTAGTAATTACTGAGGTCGAAAACCTGGCATTTATTTTTAACCCTTGCAAGTTCGTCATCCAGGTTGCCACCTTTTAAGTAGAGAATTCCGTTTTTTAAGGTGTGCCTGCTTTCTTTTTTGATATTGTTTTCAACCCATTTAATAAAATCAGGCAGGGTAGTAACAGCGCGGCTGACAACAAAATCGAATTTCTGTTTCACTTCTTCCGCCCTTGCATGTAGGGTTTCAACATTTAAAATCCCGATGGCTTTCGATACTTCCTGTACCACTTTGATTTTTTTACCAATCGAATCAACCAGAAGGAATTTCGTTTCCGGAAACAGTATTGCCAGTGGTATACCCGGGAACCCTCCCCCCGTTCCCACATCCATTACATACGAACCAGGCTGAAACGCTTGAACAAGCGCTATTCCTAGCGAATGTTGAACGTGATGCTCGTAAAAATGCTCCATGTCTTTACGCGAAATAACGTTGATGCGGCTATTCCACTCCTGGTACAAAGCTTCCAGTTTCCTGAATTGCGCAAGTTGATTCTCGGTGAGAGCAGGAAAATACTTAGTGATCAGTTCCATCTGGTTGTTTTATACAAAAATGCAAAAATAAGGCTTTCAGAATCATGTTCTACTGCTAATTTAATGGTGCAATTGAATATGTCGGAAGTCAGAAGTCGGAAGTCAGAAGTTGCCATTATAGCATCTCTTATCCTTTTAAAGTGGGTCTCCAGTCTCACACTTTCTTCCGTCTTCCGTCTTCTGACTTCCGCCTTCCGTCTTCTGACATTCTAAAACCAATTCCATTCAATTCGTGGTAGAACCCAGAATTTGAAAATGGATTCTGCCTGTTAAACTTCAATGCAACTGAAGTTAATTTTTTGAGCGATAATAACCAGAAAAATCGCTTACCAATACTACTCATCCCAATTTTAACATTTTGCTGATTGAGTGAACATTCTATGGTTTGAAGCCTTTTTCTTAACAGATAAAATTTCGCGATCAATAAGTTCTGCCAAACATACATCAATCCATATTCCGAATGTTTTTTTTTACATCTTTGCATCATGAATATTGAATTTCCTTTGCTTACGGTTCTTGGTCCAACGGCAGTCGGGAAAACGGCATTTGCTGCTCACCTGGCTTTAGAATTGAATGCAGAAATAATCAGTGCTGATTCCCGGCAGGTGTATTGGGGGATGGATATTGGAACCGGGAAAGATAAGGCAGATTATATAATTGAAAATCAGGTTATTTCATCGCACCTGATTGATATTGCCGATCCGGGAACCGAGTATAATGTGTTTCAGTTTCAGCGCGATTTCGAATCCGCGTATTCAAGTGTAATATCCAAAGGGAAGATACCCATTTTATGCGGCGGTACCGGGTTATACCTCGAATCCGTATTATTAGGTTATCGTATGACAGAAGTTCCGGAAAACCTTGAATTTAGGAAGAAACTTAGTCAACTGACAGAAAATGAGTTGATAACTATGCTATCAACCCTTCGTCCTCCGCATAATACAACGGATATCCTCGATCGTGACCGCCTGATCAGAGCCATTGAAATAGAATCGTTTAAAAAGAATAATATAAATACCCTGCCCGAAAGGAATTTCGCCGGCTCTCCTGTTTTCGGAATTAATTTTGAACGCAAAAATGTTCGTGACCGGATAACTTCGAGGCTTATTCAGCGACTTGATTCAGGAATGATTGAAGAAGTTCAGCGCTTACTCGATAGTGGAATTAGTTTGGAACGTCTGAAAATGTACGGTCTTGAATACAAGTACATTGCCATGTACCTGGCGGGAGAATTGGATAAAAGGCAGATGTTTTCGTTGTTAAATACGGCAATTCATCAGTTTGCCAAGCGGCAAATGACATGGTTCAGGCGGATGGAAAATAAAGGCATCAGAATTTTTTGGCTGGAGGGTGAAAATGGCTTGTCAGAAAATCTGGTTCGGGCAAAAAAACACTTACATTTGCGGTAATAAAAATTAAGTTTAACATAGTGAAATTCCGTATTCTTAGTCCTGAGATCATTTTCCGGATATCATGTATCTTGAACTCTTAAACACCTAATTATGAAATCATTATTCTTCAAAGCTTCCGTTTTATCGAGCATAGCAGCCATTTTAGTTTTATGTATTGCCGGCTGCAACGATAAAATTACTCAAGTGCCTGTTATTGAGTCTAAAGTAGTTACTCCGGATACGGTTATGGCCGGAGACTCCGCTTCAATACAGCTTTTGATTAAGGATGCAGACGATACCGAGTTGGTAATTTATTATACAACTACCGGTGGTACAATAGTGGGAATTGGAGATACTGTTTCGTGGAAAGCTCCGGATAAGGCAGGGCGGTACATGACACAAATTCTGGTAACTGACAAAGATGGCAACCAGGCTTACGACAGTGTATACCTGGTAGTTCTGAAAAATGATACTGCCGCACGAATTGAGGGGGTTGCTGCATTTCCTTCGGGAATAAAATTGGATTTGGCTGATTCAAAAGTCAGGTTATATTCGTCGAAAGAAAACCTGAAAAATCATATATTTTTAGCCGAAACGAAAACGAGAGGGTTTGGTTCTATCGTAAACTTCGAATTTAGTAATGTCGTATTTGGTACATATTACCTTGATACATGGAAAGATACCGATTTCGGGAATACCTTGAATGCAGGGGATTATTATGGCTGGTATGGCAATGGCGACATTGCAAAGCCAAATCCCAATTCCTTCACAATTGATTCTGCTACAGTAAAATCCATTAATATTCAGATGTGGGTTACTCTGTTAAAATAGAATTCAGAACATTATTTTTGATATTTTTCAAACAAATTTGTTTATAATGCGTTTAGCATTGTCTAACGTTTATGTAATATAATTAAACAAATTTTACTTCATGCGCAGTTCTTTAAGTATTATTGCCATTTTTCTTGGTTTTTCAATAGTGGCTTCGGCTCAATCCGGCTCCATAAAAGGGCGTGTTTTTAATGTTAAAAATAATGACCCGCTGCCTTTTACTAATATTATTATCAGTGGCAGCACCATCGGTTCGGTGAGTGATCTGGATGGAAACTTTGTTTTTTCGGGCTTGAAACCGGGATATGTAAAACTTGAAGCTTCTGCAATTGGTTTTGACAAAATACTAACTGAAGAAATTCTCATTACAAATGCCAAAACGGCATCGTTGGATATCCCGATGAAGGAGGTTGCCGTTGAGATAACTGGTGTTGAAATTACAGCTTCGGTTTTCAAGCGTGTGGAAGAAAGCCCGGTTTCATTAAAATCTCTCGGCATTGCCCAGATTGAAAAAAGCCCTGGAGCAAACCGTGATATCTCTAAAGTAATCCAATCCTTGCCAGGTGTTGCTTCGTCAGTTTCGTTCCGCAACGATATTATTGTGAGGGGAGGCGGGCCTTCGGAAAACAAGTTTTTACTCGATGGCATCGAAATCCCCAACCTGAACCACTTTGCTACGCAAGGTGCATCGGGAGGACCTGCCGGTATTATCAATACCGACTTCCTGCGCGATGTGGATTTTTATTCCGGGGCATTCCCGGCAAGCAGGGGCAACACCTTAAGTTCGGTGATCGACATGAAACTGATTGATGGTAACCCCGATCGAATGGTTTACAGGGCAACACTCGGCGCCAGCGAAACCGCATTCAGCCTGAATGGTCCGGTAAGCAAAAATACGAATTTGCTTTTTTCGGTACGGAGGTCGTACCTGCAGTTCCTGTTCAGTGCCATCGGGTTGCCTTTTCTTCCGACATTCACCGATTACACATTAAAAGTGAAGACAAAATTCAATGTGCATAACGAACTTACCATAATCAGTATCGGGGCACTCGATAAAAGTGTACTCAACACAGGCATAAAAAATCCAACCGAGGAGCAGCAATATATCCTGAATTACCTGCCGGTGAATGATCAGTGGAATTATGCCATCGGAGCTAACTACCGTCATTACCGCGATAATTCGTACAGTACGCTGGTAATTAGCCGCAATATGTTGTTTTACGGAGCATATAAATATTTGAATAACAATGAAAACGATCCGAACGGTAAGGTACTTGATTATTCGTCATATGAAACAGAAAATAAAATAAGGTACGAAGAAGTTGCCCGTAAAAATGGATACAAGATCACTTACGGTGCAGGAATGGAATTTGCCAAATACAGCAACCGGACCATACAGCAGGTTTTTATTCCGGCAGGTCCTGATACAATTACTGAAATTAATTATTCTTCTGATCTGGATTTTTTCAAATGGAATCTTTTCGGACAGCTGAGCAAAGGCTATATTAATGAAAAATTAATGCTTTCGCTGGGAGTACGTGCTGATGCCAACAGTTATTCTCCGCAGATGTCGAATCTTCTTGACCAGTTTTCGCCCAGGTTTTCGGCCTCCTATGCGCTTACATCGAAACTGATGGCAAACTTCAATGTGGGAAGGTATTTCCAGCTTCCGGCATACACAACCATGGGATACCGCTTGCCCGATGGAGAACTGTTAAATAAAACCAATGGTTTGAGGTACATTCAGGCTGACCATCTTGTGGCAGGTTTCGATTACCGTCGGAACGAAAAGTCGAAAATTACGCTCGAAGGATTTTACAAATGGTATAATTATTATCCGTTCTCGCTTCGCGATTCTGTTTCCCTGGCAAGTAAAGGTGCCGATTTCGGAGTAACCGGTGCCGAAGGCGTGATTCCTGTTTCGAAAGGAAAAGCCTGGGGTGCGGAACTATATTATCGAGAAAAACTCGGCCGCTTATTTGATGTAACTGTTTCGTACACCTGGGTGCGCTCATCCTTCGAAGATAAGCATGGTGATTTTATTCCTTCGGCCTGGGATAACAGGAGCATTCTTAATCTTACCGCTTTGGCTACACTCAGGAAAAACTGGGACATAGGCATCAGGTGGCGTTTTGTAGGAGGTGCACCTTATACACCTTATGATTTTGAGAGGTCCTCCTTAATTGAAGCCTGGGATGCCACAGGGCAGGGTTATCTTGATTACAATAAGTACAATACAAGCAGGGTAAATGTTTTTCACCAGCTCGACCTTAGGGTGGATAAACAATATTTTTTCAATAAATGGTCGCTGAACCTATATCTCGATATACAAAACCTATATAATTTTAAAGCGCAGCAACCCGATGTGCTGGTGCAGGTTCGGGACGAAAATGGTCAGCCGGTCCTAAAAGATCCTTTGAATTACCAACTCAAATATCTTCCGAGCGAATCGGGTACGGTGTTGCCTACTGTTGGAATTATTGTTGAACTGTAGCGCCTCACACATCCTTCGCCTTATCAGTCAGCATGGGAACAAAGCGGAAAGTACCGTGCGTATCGGTTTTTATCTCTGTTTCCGACAATTTGGTAACCCTAGTCATGATCTGAACATCATTTTTCCCGACAGGTGCGACCAAAATACCCCCGGTTTTCAGCTGATTTACCAAAGCCTCGGGAATAAAAGGTGCTGCAGCGGTGATCAGTATCCTGTCAAAAGGAGCAAATGCAGGTAACCCGGCATATCCATCGCCATAAAATAACTTTATCCGGTAACTGAGTGGAGGATTCTGCAACTTTAAGTTGTCATACAAAAGTTTTTGCCTTTCGATGGTATACACTTTGGCACCCATTTCGGCAAGAACGCTGGCCTGGTAACCTGAGCCTGTGCCTACTTCCAAAACACGCATCCCTTTTTCAACTTTTAAAAGTTCACTCTGGAAAGCTACAGTATAAGGCTGCGAAATCGTTTGCCCGGAGCCAATCGGGAACGCTTTATCTTCGTAAGCGAATTCAAGGAACGAGGAATCGAAAAAAAAATGACGCGGAATTATAGTCATGGCATTCAATACATTATCGTCGAGAATACCCTTTGTGCGCAATAATTCAATAAGATTGTTGCGTAATCCTTTGTGCCTGAATGTATCAGTGAGTTTCGACAATGCCATAGAGTGGTTTGGGTGAGATTTAAAGAATGCGAATGTAGGTAACAAAATTACAACACAAAACACCCGGAGGGTAAAAACCTAATTATTGTTAAGTTTTAAAAGAAATTACAAACAAATGAATCAATTCCGAAAAACATTCATATATTTGCACAGTTTTAATACAATCCACTCTGAATTTTCCTGAATCTTCCTGGTCATTATTCTATTAACCTTTCTTCAGGTTTTCACATGTTAAGTATAATTATAATTCACACGATTTAAATTCCCATTTATTCGTCTAATCAACCCAATTCGCATGTACGATAAAAGCGAACTCGAAAGTAAGCTGCTCAATGAATTGCGTGACATCGCAAAGCAGTTTGACATCCGCAAAAGCGAAACATTAAAAAAACAAGATCTTGTTTACCAGATTCTTGATCACCAGGCTGCAAATCCAACGCCCGATATTCTGGAAGCAGAGAAGAAATCACGCGTTTTTCCTCCGAAAGGTGCACGCCAACGTATCCCGATCGATAAGTTGAAAGAAGTCAGGAAAGTTGAAGTAAAGCCAAAACCTATTCTTCCAGCTACTGCTGAGAATATTGTGCAGAAAGAACTTCCTGTAGTCAAAAAGGAAAAACCTTTCGTGGCCGCCCCCAAAGTGGAGGCTAAGCCGATTGAAAAAGCAGAGCCTGTAAAACGTGTAGTTACTCCTTACGAACCCAAGAAGCCATATGTGAGTGATGCCAGCAAAACCGATGACGATACTCCTTCGGTAAAGTCATTCGAACGGCCAACTTCCACTAATGTTCCGGCCTGGGAAATGCAGGAATTCCACGAGCGCCGCAGCCGGGGTTTCCGCTCACAGAACAGGGAGGAAAATAAGGCCACTGATGAAACAACTTCCGATGAAGTTAAGGAAACGCCTGCTCCCCGTACTTTACCCAAAACAGATTGGAAACCGACACCCAGAGGTGCTAAGGTGGTAGAGGATACAGAAATTATTGAAGAAAATGTTGTGACTCACGATGAGTTTATCCCGGCTTTTGATTTTAAGGAACCGGATGTTGAAATATTAGATACCCATGAAATTGTTCAGGAAGAAGGTGTTGAAGATAATTCCGATCCCAATGCCGTTGACCAGAATGAACAACCCAGGGGAAACGATATTTCGCGGGATATGCAACGCTACGGACGTGGTGACCGCAATGATCGCCTGGATCGCACCGATCGCCCTGACCGGAGGCCACAACAGCCACAGCAGCAACAGGCTATACGCGAAGATTATTCGTGGGAGTTCGAAGGAATTGTTTCCTGCGAAGGTGTGCTTGAGATGATGCCCGACGGATATGGTTTTCTGCGTTCGGCCGATTACAATTATTTGAGTTCGCCTGACGATGTGTATGTTTCACAATCGCAGATTAAACTCTTCGGGCTCAAAACCGGTGATACCGTCAAAGGCACCATTCGTCCGCCCAAGGAAGGTGAAAAATATTTCCCCCTGGTTAAAGTTGAAAATATTAACGGCAAACTGCCCGAGGAAATCCGCGACCGCATTCCCTTCGATTACCTGACTCCCTTGTTCCCTGAAAAGAAATTTAAGCTAACAGGTCACCCTGGATCAAGCCTCAGTACCCGTATTATTGACCTTTTCAGCCCTATTGGTAAAGGTCAACGCGGTTTGATTGTTGCCCAGCCAAAAACTGGTAAAACCGTCTTACTCAAAGAAATAGCCAATGCCATCGCGTATAACCACCCCGAGGCATACCTTATAGTGTTGTTGATTGACGAACGTCCTGAAGAGGTTACCGATATGGCGCGCAATGTAAAAGCAGAGGTTATTTCGTCAACATTCGACGAACCTGCCGATCGCCATGTACGTATTGCTAACCTGGTGCTCGAAAAAGCAAAACGGCTTACAGAATGTGGTCATGACGTGGTGATACTTCTCGATTCGATAACACGTTTGGCAAGGGCTTACAATACGGTTGCCCCGGCTTCGGGAAAAGTACTTTCGGGCGGTGTTGAAGCTAATGCGCTTCAGAAACCCAAACGGTTTTTTGGTGCAGCTCGTCAGATAGAACACGGCGGATCGCTTACCATTATTGCAACAGCTTTAACTGAAACCGGATCGCGAATGGATGAGGTTATTTTTGAGGAATTTAAAGGGACCGGTAATATGGAACTTCAGCTCGATCGTAAACTCTCAAATAAACGAATCTTCCCGGCAATTGACATTGTGGCATCGAGTACACGACGCGATGACCTGTTGTTGGAAAAAGATGTTTTACAACGCTTATGGGTTTTGCGTAACCATCTTTCGGATATGAACCCTATCGAAGCTATGGACTTTCTCAGGGATAAAATGAGATTTACCCAAACCAACGAGGAATTCCTTATCTCGATGAATAGCTAGAATTCAATAGATCTATTTTGCGGATTTACTGAAAGATAAAAGGCTGACAATTATATTGTCAGCCTTTTTAATTGATTCTGATTCCGATAAATCCGTTATTTTTTGTCAGGTGGAGCCTGGCTGTGTTGACGTAATTTTTCGATAAGCATTTTCTGAAATTCGCGCTCGGCGTCATACAGTTCCAATACTTTAACTGCCGGAAGAACTGATTTGAATTTGGCATGGTATTCTTTCCTCAGGTCCAGGAATTTCTGTGCTTCAATTATCTGGTTATCAAGGATCGCAGATGCTTCTTTTTCAGTAAGTTTAGCAATATCCTCTTTATGAAGATCAGAGGATTCTTTGAATGATTTTTTCAGTTCGTGCCGTTTGGCATCGTATTCGTTATACACTGGCCAAAAGACTTTAGCTTCATCAGGGGTGAGGTTAAGTTCCTGGGTTATGTAAGCAATCCGTTGGGCTTCCATTTTCTCGCGTTTATCCGACTGCTTACCTTTTTGCCCGTTTCCATGATGATCCTGCTGCGCGTATATGGGATTTACCTGCACCAGCATTGCAAACATCAGCAACAAACCAATGGCTTTGACTTTTTCATACGTTGTTTTCATGATTTTCAGTTTAGTTTGGGATTAAAATATCATTGTCTATTTCCTGCTCTTTGAGGTATTTGGTGATTTCCTCGTCGGTGGGTTCATTCATTCCAGTTATAGGTGCAGATTCCATGAAATCAATGTTTGCCACCTCCAATTCATTGTCTATCGCATGGCTTTCGGCTAGCAAGGCTTCTTCGGCATAGGATGCATCGTATGCCATTGTAAGTTCTGTCCATTCATCGGTAATTTGGACTGCCGGTACCTTTTCAGCTGGAATAGCAAAAAGTAACAAAATTGCGATTACCGAAGTGGCTGCCAGCGGTGCCCAAAAAACAGGTTTACGAACAACCGGGATAAGTATTCTAATGAATGACTTGTTCCCTTGTTTTTTTATTTCATCAACAATGCGTGGACTGAGCGAATCGAAATATCCATCCGGCACCCTAAACCCTTGGTTTTCTTGTTTTAGTGATTCAATAAAAGGAAAGTGATTTTCCGAATGGTCAGTTTTTTTTGATATGTCTTTTTTTATTTTCATGATGTGTATATGACCACCCTATTTTAAAAAAGTTTAAACTTCAGTCACAAATTTTTCAATTTTTTTTGCTGCAAAATGATAAGATGCTTTTAACGCTCCCACCGAAGTTCCTAATATTTCTGATATTTCATCGTAACTCAGTTCCTCGTAGTAGCGCATGTTGAACACCAGTTGCTGCTTTTTGGGAAGTCTGATAATTGCCCCGGTCAATCGTTTCTGGATTTCCGGACCATCGAAATATGTATCGTCCTGCAATGATTTGATCATCAATGCTTCAGGGGAAGACAAGGATAAGTAGGAGCGGAGCCGTTTGCTTTTCAGAAAACTTAACGATTCGTTAACCGCAATGCGGTATAGCCAGGTGAACAATTTGGCGTCTTCGCGAAAGGTATCGAGGTTGCTCCATACCTTTATAAATATATTCTGAACCACATCATCGGCATCATCATGGTCAATAACCATCCGACGGACGAAATAATAAATCTTTTCCTGGTATTTCCGGACCAATAAATTAAACGCGTAATGCTTTTTATCAGCATTACGGAATAAGTCAATCAATTCATTGTCAGTATATTCGGACATAGAGAGTACGCAAAGCTAAACCAGTATCGGGTTAAAATCAAGTTAAAAACCGGATGATGCAGCTTTGGAAGTAGCCAGTTGTTAACGGATGGATAATCGTTTCTTAACCCCAAAAATAGCTTTTCAAAAAAATGAAAGCTATGCTTTTCGGTTGATAGCTTTGACTGCTGCAGCTATAATATGCCGAACATCAAGCCCGTATTTTACCATCAGTTCGTCAGGGGTCGCACTTTCGCCGAATTTGTCATCAACAGCCACCATCTCCAAAGGCGAAGGCATCTGAAGCCCAAGCAATTGTGCAATACTGTCGCCGAGGCCTCCGTTCATCATATGTTCTTCCGCTGTAACCACACATCCCGTTTTTTTAACTGATTGTAAGACTACCTGGGAATCCAAAGGTTTAATTGTGTGAATATTTATAATCTCGGCTTCAATGCCTTTTTCGAGAAGAGCGATTCCAGCCTGCAATGCAAGCCATACCATGTGGCCTGTGGCTATGATGGTTACATCTTTCCCCGGGCTGAGCATGATTGCTTTTCCAATTTCGAAGGGCTGGTCAACAGGCATAAAATTTGGCACTTTTGGCCGGCCAAAGCGGAGGTAAACCGGACCTTCAAAATCGGCTATTGCCATAGTGGCTGCGTAGGTTTGATTGAAATCGCAGGGATTAATCACTGTCATGTTGGGCAACATTT
>CAIXAQ010000685.1 GCA_903917425.1 uncultured Bacteroidales bacterium | reverse complement strand
GTTATCAACAATTGTATCTTGATAACTTTTTATCTGATTTTATCGCCTGGCAATTTTCTATATCATTGATTATCTGTATATTTACGTCATGAAATTTATAACAGGACAAGACAGAAACCAGATCCCGCTTTTTGCTTCTTCCATGGAAGAGGCCATCGCCCAGGATAACGAAGTGCGTTTGGTGGACCTATTTGTGGATAGCCTTCAACTGCCCAACTTCGGATTCAAGCTGGATTATATTGAAAACGGAAGACCGGCTTACCATCCCTCGGTTTTGCTTAAACTTTATCTATATGGTTACCTAAACCGTATCCGCTCTTCACGGGTTTTGGAGAAAGAATGTGGCAGGAACATCGAACTGATGTGGCTGATGAAATGCCTGGTGCCTGATCACAACACCATTTCCAATTTCCGTCGCGACAATTCAAAAGCTATTCGCCTGGTTTTCAGGGCTTCGGTGCAACTGGCAACGCATTTCAATTTAATTGGCGGTCAATTAGTTGCCGGCGACAGTACCAAACTGCGGGCTCAGAATTCGAAGAAGAACAATTTTAATGAAGCCAAAATTGAGCGCCACATTGCTTACATTGATTCCAAACTCGAGGAATACAACAAAATACTGGCACTGGAAGACAAGGATGCTGTTGGTGAAACCGAAAAAGAGGAGATTCAGGAAAAGATAAAGAAGCACGAGGAGAACAAAATCCGATACCAGAATTTGCATCAGCAATTAGAACAAACCGGCGAAACCCAGGTTTCGACCACCGACCCCGAAAGCCGCCAGCTTATTACACGCAACAATATAACCGAAGTAGGCTACAGTGTGCAAACCACCGTTGATGCACTGCACAACATACCCATCGACTTTAAGGTAACCAACCAAAACGATAACAAAGCCATGGGAGGCATGGTTCGCAGAGCCAAAACCATTTTGCAGCACTCTGACTTTACTGCTTTGTACGACAAAGGATACCACACCGGCAGCGAATTTGACTATGCTCATAAGCAAGGCGTTGAAGTATTGGTAGCCATTCCCGACCCAGGCTCGCACGCACCTGATCCGGACTTTGATGTTGAACATTTCGTTTACGATAAACAAACAGATACCTATACCTGCCCTGCCGGAAAGACACTAAGCAGCAATGGGAACCAGTACGATAAAAACAGTTCAAAATCCAATTATAAAGTAAAGCAATACAAAACCAACGAATGTAAGGGATGCCCGTTAGCAGCCCAATTCACAAAAAGCAAAAACGGCCGCATCCTGGAACGCTCCGAACACGCAGAAGTGATATGCGCTAACAAAAACCGGGTAGTTATTAACAAAGAGCTTTACCGCCGACGACAAGCCATTGTGGAACACCCTTACGGAACTATCAAACGGCAATGGGGCTTTTCGTACATCATGACAAAAAAGACGATCAAACGAGCCTCGGCCGATGTTGGACTTATATTCGTTGTTTACAACCTGCGCAGAATCATGAGTATTCTCAACCATGATAAGCTGAAAGAGTACCTGAAAGCTTTGTCTTTTGTTTTTTACTCCAATATGGCTTATTTTAAAGCTGTATCGCGAAGCAGCTTTTTCTATCCCAGGAAAAGACTTCAAAGATATGCTACTCTTATATCAAAGCTTTTGCCTAATTTTAGTCGCTTATTTAGTCCGGAAATTGCCTTGGGGGGAGGTTATTTGACGGACTGCCATTAGTGGCAAGCGTTCCGCCACAGAATAAACTTGAAACTTTCGAGCTGAAAACAATTTCATAAGTGCCGATTTTGTATCTTTGTTTAATGAAAAAGCCAGAAAAAATAGGACTTGATTTTGAGG
>CAIXAQ010000684.1 GCA_903917425.1 uncultured Bacteroidales bacterium | reverse complement strand
GGTGTCGTTAATAGGTTTGGTAAGTGGAGTAACCCAAGGAACAGTCATAATGTTAACATATTGCGGCTTACGTGCCGGTGGCAACTGGAAAAATGCCCCGTTTTGCTGTGGCATATAGTAGTTTATCGTCCCGTTTTCGATCACCAACGGGCACTGCTGCAACTGTTCGCGCAAGTTTTGGGCTTGCATCTCGTAAGGTAGTAGTGCCACAAATGCTACAAACAGATACAGAAGCACCGCCTCCAACTTTTTGAACTTTGATTTTTGCATGTTAAACTTTGAATTTATATAAACCACTAAGGCACTTAGAACACTAAGAATTACTAAGTCTCAATCTGCCAAATTATCGCATTACCACATTAACACATTACCACATTTTCAAATTATCTCATTTTCAAATTATCTAATTACCACCTTCCCACTCACCACCATCCCTCCCTTTTCGACCCTCACTAAGTACAAGCCCGATACCCAGCCTTCACAATGCACTGTTATTTCCTTATCGCCAGCCGGTATATCCAATTGGGTTAGCTGCTTGCCCCACACGCTGAAAACCTGTAACCGCCCAATTGCATTAGGCATATTTTCTGTTTTAACTACAAACTTGCCTGTTGCCGGATTAGGCGATATACCAAGCATGGCAGTTTTGCTTATCGCTACAGACTTATCCAACCCTACAAATGGCTCGCAATTGCACAGTATTGTATCCGATACAATGGGGTATGGGCAAAGGCTGTCGTAGGTAAATGGTTGTGTATAAACGCTGTCATACTCCAGATTGGCGTTGAGCTTTATAGCTACTACATCCGTAAGCGGGCCAGGCCAGCCTAAAGGCGACTGGCATGGAATAATAAACTTATTATCCCGCATTTTTGCCACCTCATCACCAAATTGGCCAACTACCAAATCGGTTCGGGTAAAAGATTTCTGCAAATTGCCCATGGTGTCGGCTATAAAAACCATGAGGTAATTGGGATCGGTAAAAACAGTATTGGCAGCAGAAATAAGTAAAAGGCTTGTATCGGTTGCCGAAACTATCTGGGTAAGCTCATGATACATGGTATCTGCCGGAGTGTAATTATAACTTAATAAGTTTCCGTTTAAATCGAAGCGGGCTACCAATGGCCGAAGGAAAAACTCGGTGCCAAGCTGGTAATGGCTGCCTGCGGCATAGTAGGTGTTGCCTATCTGGGTACAACTGGTAAAAAAACCCAATTTTGTGGTATCGGCCCCGCTTAAGGGTGGATATACCCATTGCATATCGCCTTGGCTGTCGCATTTTACAAGGCAAGGTTGCAACACGGCATCGTAAGGGTTATTGGTGGTGTCGTAAGGGTAATAAGTATAACCTGCCATCAGGCTGCCACCATCGGAAGTAAGGCACATTTGGGTAAACTCGGTGTTTTGGAAATAGGTTTGTGTACCGGGTAATACTTGCTTCATCCAGATAATATTGCCTTCAGGGTCAATTTCCCATAACTGGAAACGATCAATAACTGAGTACTCACTTGCACCATAGGTTAACAAACGTATATTACTTGATGAAGTTACTTTTGCAAATAGACCAAAGTTAGAATTTCCCATACTGATTTTCTTACACCATTCTAATTCTCCGCAATTATTTAGTTTCAAAAGAGCGCAGAGCATTGAATCTCCCGGATAAACGCCACCAGATATATAAATATTTTGAGAATTATCAATATCAACTGAATGTATAATAAAGGTATTATTAACAATATCGTATAATGATTTATCCCAAAGTATGTTCCCGTTTATATCAGCTTTAACAATCCACATAGCTCTTGAATCTCTGCTAATGCCCATTGTAAAACCATTATAATCTCCTTTAACCACACTAGTACAAATCTCATAATGGCTTTGCACACCATAGGTATGCTGCCATATCTGGCAATTTACCCTCGTACTGGATAACCCAAGTAAGATTAGTAATATTAAGTTAGTTCTTTGCATGATTTTTTGCATAAAAAAAAGATAAACAGGCATGAACAATCCCCCCTGCCGCGAATTTCCAACGTAGCGAAGCGATCTCATAAGGCGAAGCCGAATAATCCCTCCCGCCCTAAACCCTCCCTTCGCGCGCGTCTTATTTTCTGACGAGTGCGAATAAGACTCACTAATTGATAGTTCAATCTTCTTTATCATTTGGCTAATTGCGCTCTCGTTATTCGTGCTTACCATTATCGCGCACCGGGCATCCGCTTCATAAGTTTTTTCCGTGTTATAGGTATTCTTTATTGCTTATCGGGAAAAAACGTTATTCCCTCCAAATCCCCGATACAAGCGCCATAACGATTAACGAATAACGATCAACGAATAAGGGGCTTCATGCTGGGCACTCCGCGCCGCTCATATTCCTATTTATTAGCGTTAGTTTTTCTTTTTCGTACCTACGTTTCAACAGAATTAGAAGTCCAATAAATATAAAATTAAATGAAAGTCCAACTAATCCTATTTTTAGCAAATTTCTATTGTTTTTCCGCAAAATGGTTTTTCCATTATAGTCAAGCCGATATATGAGTCTTGAAATACCTTCGTTTTCTGTAATAAAGTTATTGTCAAGGTAAACAACAATTGGTTGTCCAATTTGTAACAAGTTTTGATAATATTTACCGTCATTAATTGCTTCGTCTCCTGAACCTAAAAAAATGCCAATTCCCTGATTGTAATTATCAAGTTTAAATTCAAAAGTATAGCGATAATTATTGCCTTTAAATCGTTCCTTTAGCACTGCTTTTTCAATTAGTATCCCTTCTCTTTTTTCAAGGTTTTTGATAGTTTTAAAACTGTCAAAAATGAAGAGAAATGAAAACAACGAAAGCATAATCATGCCTGTCCAAAGTACAACTCTTCCATATTTGTAGTTCTCTTTCGTCATTTTTTCTAAAATTACCGCTGACGCCAGTCAGTCTAATAACCTCCTTCAAAGCCAATTTCCTCCCTAAATCTGCGCTTAAAATTAGGCTAAAGCTTTCATATAAGCATAACATCTCTCATCAGTCCTTTCTCCCTTCCAAATCCCCGATACAAGCGCCATAACGATTGACGAATTACGATTAACGATCAACGATTAACGAATAAGCGGCTTCATCCTGGGTGCTCCGCGCCGCTCACATTCCTGTTTATTATGCGCTGGGTTAAATGTCTATATATCAATTATTAATCATAATAGATAAACGGTATCCCATGAATATAAATGAACTTATCGATGACAAGTAAATAAATAATGCTATCACTGAAGAGATTCGCTTTTTAATAGTTGATTGTGTGTCAAATCTTTTTAAAATCAATACATACCGTCCACTCTTTATGAAGTACAATTTGTTTATGTAGTCTAAAAGCAAGAATATTGGTACTATAGAAATTGATAAAACTAATAGTGCTGAATTACTAATTTGAAATATCTTGATTATCCAAAATGAAATTGCAACAAAATAAAACATCAAAGCATTTGAAAGAAGTAAACTTGCTCTTAAAAATGCTCCTTTGTTTT
>CAIXAQ010000683.1 GCA_903917425.1 uncultured Bacteroidales bacterium | reverse complement strand
TCGCAAATTTCGCTGATCTGAATTAATTCAATCTGCCAGTTTTACCATAAACATTATCGTTAATAGTTACAAATCTGTGCTAATCTATGAAATCTGTGGCAAAAAAGGCAAACTGAGCGGGTTAATAGATATTTGCTTTTAATTTTTTGCCCGCTAAGTTACACATTCATCCACTACTTTTAAGAAATCAATTAAATCTAATGGTTTTGTGAAATATTTTTTTGCCCCTGATTTTAATAGTTTCTCTGCTTGCTGCGGCATGGCATCGGCACTGACTATTACAACAGGGATGTTTTTCGTAATTTCGTCCGCTTTTAGCCACTCTAGTACTTCGCTGCCGTGTGAATCGGGCAAATTGAGATCGAGCAATATTAAATCTGCTTTGGAATAGGTGGCTATTTCAACTGCCTTTTCTCCATATTTACTGACGATTATGTTGATAGCCGGGCGTTTGCTTTTAATGATTTCTTTGACCAATTCGGCGTTCGGGATATTGTCTTCGATATATAAAATGGTTCCTGTTTTTGTATTTGCCCCATTCTCAGTGGTTGATATATCTTGCAAAGAGTTGTTTTGTTCCCGTTGAATGGTAGCTTGTGGCAGTTCGATCCAGAAAGTGCTTCCCTGGCCGGGTGTACTATCAACTCCAACTTCGCCACCCATAGCTGTTATCAGTTTTTTAACAACGGAAAGGCCAAGACCTGTGCCTTCAGTTTCAGTTCTGTCCGCTCCAATCCGTTCGAAGGGAATAAAGAGCTTAAGGATATCTTCGGGATTTATCCCCAATCCTGTATCGCAGACAGAAATCCTGACTACGGAGTTTTCCCGGGTTTCCGGTGTCCGCAATTCGGTTTTAATAATTATGGAACCTCCTTCGCGATTGTACTTAACTGCATTGTTGATTAAATTTAGCAGAACCTGTTTTAAACGATGCTTATCGGCCAATACAAAAAACCGGTTTGCAGGCGAATATTCCATTTCGGTTTTCAGATGCCGTACTTCAGCCATAGGCTGTACAACATCGAGCATTTCCATGATAAGGCTGCTAAGTTGCACAGGTTCGTACGAAAGAATAATCCGCCCGGCTTCGATTTGCGAAATATCGAGCACTTCGTTGATTAAATTAAGCAGGTGTTTACCGCTGCCGATAATAAAATTCACACTTTTCTTTTGTGCCGGGCTTATTTCCCCCATATTGAGCAATTGGGCAAAACCGAGGATCGAATTCATCGGGGTACGGAGTTCATGGCTCATGCGCGCCAGAAATTCGCTCTTGGCAAAATTTGCATTATCTGCCAGTTTTTTCGCTTTATTAATTTCTTCTTCTGCCAGTTTGCGTTCACTGATATCGTGAACAACTGTGAACCGGTAAGTTATGTCCTGCAGATAGATATTTTCGGCCGATAGCAGCACATGTTTTAGTTCGCCATTCTTTGTTTTTAATGAAGCTTCTGCATTGTAAATATTTCCATTGCTGTCGGCTTTGTTTGAAATGGAGCGAATGGCATCTTCGTTTAAAATGCCCAATTCAATTGCTGTTTTGCCAATTACTTCATTTTCGGTAAAACCGCATAATGTGTAAAATGCTTCATTCAATTCTACATATTTCCCGGTAGCCAAATCGCTTAAACCGCAGGCCGAAGGGTTGAGATAGAAAACTTTGGAGAATTTTTCTTCCGATGATTTTATTTTCGATACATCTTTACTTACCCCGAAAACCGCTGTTTTGTTGTCCCAGAAACCAAATGTCACCTTTGTTTCGACAGGAATTTGATAGCCGGATTTTGTAATCAGCGGAACCGGGCAAAATTCGGAAGAGCCGGCTAACATTTCGCCAACAATACGTCCGGCTTCCTCTCTGCGTTCGGATGGATGAACCATCAGAACCGATTTTCCGAGGAGTTCGGCGGCAGTATATCCAAGTCTTTTTGCCACCGTAGTGTTGGTGTGAATGATGTTTCCCTGCTCATCGAGCACAAAAAGAAAATCATCGATGGTATTAAAAAACGTTTCGTAGTTCTGCCTGGTTTGCTCCAGCGATTTTTCGGAGCGTTGGTATTGCATCAGGCTTGCCAATAAATTGCCCAACACTTTTAAAATAGTGATCTCGGCATTGCTGTATATTTTCGTTTGTTTAACAGAGTCCAGTCCAAAAAAGCCAATCAGATGGTTTTCGAGAATCATTGGAGTTACAATGAGTGATTTAATCCCCTGGGGTTCCAGGATTGCACGCTCGGCGCTCCAACTATCAGGCAAATCCTTAACTGAGGGGATAATTACACTTTCGTATTGATTGAGTGTTTCCATCCACTTTGGTATGATTACAGCAGGGACTTTTTGAAGATTTTCTATTTCGGGCCGAATCCCGCTATTGCACCATTCGTAGGTATTGCTCATGGAACCTTCCCCGGGTTCGAATTCAAAAATATAAGCGCGGTCGGCCGAAAGGAATTGCCCTATCCTGCTCAAAGCCCGGTTGACGGTAGCATCAAATTCTGCCAATGGAATTCCTGCTAATGCAGGGGTGAGTGCAAGCAGCTCTTTTTCAAATTCGCTGGCACGCTTGCTTTCCGAAATATCCTGGTGTGTTCCCGACATTAATAGCGGCTTGCCTTCCTTATCCCAGGTGTGAACTTTCCCCCGGTCTAAAACCCAGACCCAATCGCCATTTTTGTGTTTCATCCTCGATTCGAAGGAGTAATAGTCCAGATCTCCATTAAAATGCTTTTCGAGCAATTCGCCCGAAACCGCTAAATCTTCAGGATGGGCAAATTCCATCCAGGTTTGGATGCTTACAGGCGCGATTTCATCCAGCGAATAACCAAGTATGCCGGCCCACTGTTCATTAAAAATGGTTTCTCCTGTTTGTACATTCCATTCCCAGGTACCTACGTTGGTGCCTTCAATAATATCGGCAAGCCGTTGCTTCTGGTGGGTAAGGTCAGCTTCGGCCACCTTGCGGTTTTCAATTTCTTCAAAAAGATTTTCGTTGGTTTTGGCTAATTGGGTGGTTCTTTCTTCAATTTTAATTTCAAGATTGGTATTGAGTTCATTGATTTTCTGTTCTGCCAGCCTTCGCCCGCTAATGTCCCTGAAAAAACCAACTATATTTTTTCTGCCATTTACATTTACTGCATTTGAATTAATATCGGCATAGAAGATTTCCCCATTCTTTCGGAGGCATTGGATGTTTTCGGTGAGAGTTATCTCCCTGCGGCCTTGCCGTTCAAACTTGGCAAGGGTATCCTGAAAAGTATCAGCCGGGTGAATCTCGCTGATATTCATGGTTTTGAGCTGCGCTTCGGTGTAACCAAGCATGGCGCATTGAGACGAATTTGCAAAGAGTATCATTTTTGTTTCTTCGTCGGCAATCATAATTCCATCGGCACTCCCCTCAAAAATAGAACGGTACCTGTTTTCGGAGTCCTGAAGATTTTTCTCTGTTTGCTTGCGCTCGGTAATGTCGCGTTGCACATACAAAAAGCATAATGGATCTCCCTCCTCATCGCGTAAAACACTGGATTTAATTTCTGCATTGAACCTGCTTTTATCTTTTTTAATGGCGAGGTATTCTCTTGCATTGTGAATATCTTCACCTGCTATTAGTTTTTTAATATTGTCAGTCAATAATTTATGATCTGAAGGATCAATAAAATTAAAGATTGAATTACCAATATAATCGTCTTTTTCCTGTAAGGAATAGCCGTGCATTTCACTCAATTTATCCGACATAAGCTGTAGTTTCCCCTCCAACGAAACCATCCCGATTCCATCAGGTGAGGCCGATATCATGGCTTCGAGTTTTTGGTTGCTTTGCTGCAAAGCTTCCCCGGCCAACTTGCGTTTGGTAATATTATTAACTAAAACATGGCGTGCTTTCCTGCCCAGATGGTTTATTGAGAGCGATGTAAGTTCGACAAATATTATTTCTCCGCTTTTGAGGCACTGTTGCCATTGACCTGAGGGGTTTTCGGTACTTTTAGCCAGTTCTAAATCTTTCAGCAGGGCTGGAATGTCATTAAGGTGGTGTAAATCTTTTATGTTCATCCGCAAAAACTCATTCCTTGTGTAGCCATAAAGTTTTACTGCAGCTTCATTTACTTCGAGAAAGGCAAGTGTTTCGAGGTCGTAAATAACCGTCGGCTGCGGATTGTTGGCAAATATCTGGCGGTATTGATCCGCATCTTCGAGTGCTGCTTCTGCCCTTGCATTGGCAAAGGTTAACGCTTCGTTCTGCATTTCCAGTTCAATCTGATGCACCTGAAGCTCATGGAGGAGTTTGAGAGCGTCGGCTTCCGAGAGTGGCGAAACTGCTTTTGAAGACTTGTTTTTTAAAAGGTCTTCTGCCTGTTGGCGAAGCATGATCGCTGATTGGTGGTTTTTTTTCATTTCAAATATAATTTTACCAACACTATGAGTTTTTTGAGTTTCC
>CAIXAQ010000682.1 GCA_903917425.1 uncultured Bacteroidales bacterium | reverse complement strand
TTTCAAGACTTCGTACCCAAAACCAACCCTCTTACCCACTTAAAACTTAAAACTTAAAACCTAAAACTTAAAACCTAAAACTTAAAACTTAAAACCTAAAACTTAAAACCTAAAACCAACATGGCTTATCAATCATTTGAGGATTTAGAAGTCTGGAAAAGAGCCTGCAAACTGGCTGTTGAAGTATATAAAGCATTAAAGGACAGCCGGGAATTCAGCCTGAAGGATCAGATGAACAGGGCTGCGGTTTCAATTCCATCCAACATTTCGGAAGGTGCTGAAAGACATACGATACCGGAATTTATTCATTTTCTGCATATTGCAAAAGGATCCGCAGCATAATTAAGGACACAACTTTATATTGCAGTTAGCATTGGAATCCTCGAAAAATCAAAAACCAGTGTACTCATAGAAGAGTGTAAGCAGATTTCATCCATGTTACAAGGTCTAATCAATAGTATGAAAAAATAGTTTTAAGTGAAGAGAAGTTTTAAGTTTTAAGGAAGCAAAGTTTTAAGTGTGAAAATCAAAGATTTCTCATTAACGTAATCCAAAAAATATTAAATTCTACCCTCAAAACCCACCCTCTCCCCCATTACCCGCTTAAAACTTAAAACTTAAAACTTAAAACTCCCCATGCCCGAAACCCTGATCAAAGTCGAAAACCTTTCGAAAAAATTCTGTCTCGACTTAAAGACCAGCCTTTGGTATGGAATGAAAGATATGGGCAGTGAAATGCTGGGAAAGAAAAGCATAAACCACGATAACCTTCGTGATAAAGAATTCTGGGCAGTAAAAGACGTAAGTTTTGAAGTAAAACGTGGTGAATGTCATGGAATTATAGGGAGAAACGGAGCAGGGAAAAGCACTTTATTGAAAATGTTGAATGGTTTGATAAAACCAGATCAGGGCCGTATTGAAATGCACGGAAGAGTGGGTGCCTTGATTGAATTAGGGGCTGGTTTCAATCCAATACTTACCGGGCGCGAAAATATCTTTAACAATGCAGCTGTTTTAGGCTTTTCCAAAGAAGAAACCAATCAAAAGCTGGATGCCATCATCGACTTTTCCGAAATCAGGGATTTTATCGATACACCGGTTCAAAATTACAGTTCCGGCATGAAAGTGAGATTGGGATTTGCAGTGGCTGCACAAATGGAACCCGACATATTGCTGATTGATGAAGTACTGGCAGTTGGCGATATGGGTTTTATATTAAAATGTTTCAACAAAATGGATGAATTGCTGAGTAAAACAGCACTCATTTTTGTTTCGCACAATATGCCACAGGTTTCCCGGATTTGCTCCGGTCTTACAGTGCTTAATCAGGGCAAATCAGTATTCCAGGGAACAGAAGTTTCCGAAGGCATTAGTTTTTATTATAATTATTTCGACTACAAGATCGGTAATTTCGTGGGTTCTGACCAGGCGGAGATAGCCGATATTTTTCTTACCTCCGGGGTAAGGACTTCCAATACAGAAGAAACTTTCGAAATCAGGCATGGTGAAGAACTAAGTATTCATTTGAAGATAAAAATAAACAGGCCCATCACCAATCCCAGCATTGGCCTTATTTTTTATGACAAGGAACAACGAAATTTTGGAGAAGTAATGAATTTCAGAGATTCTCTTGAAATCGAACATGCTACTGGGATGCTGGAGGTTACTGCAACATTCCCTGCAGTTGAGTTTGGGCAGGGCATATTTTCAATAACAATTGGGTTATCCGCCAATTCCGAAAATATAAGAACGAGTGTTTTCCGAATTCAATCGGCTATCTATTTTAAAGTCCTGAGCAAAAAACACGGATGGGCTCCTATGCAATTTACCCCTGAGTGGAAAATTGAGAATGAGCAATAATTAAATTACATTTAATATTACATTTGATGGATACTTCCGATAAAAATATATTTGTAACCCAGCCCTTACTTCCTCCTTTAGAGGAATTTATTCCATATCTTGAAAAAATATGGAATAACAAAATCCTGACCAATAACGGGCCTTTTCACCAGCAATTGGAGGCAGAACTCAGCAAATATCTTGGCGTCAAATATATTTCTCTTTTTTGTAACGGAACCATTGCGCTCATAACGGCCTTGCAGGCTTTGCGCATCACAGGCGAGGTAATAACAACTCCATACAGTTTTGTCGCTTCCACGCATGCCTTGTGGTGGAACAATATTAAACCGGTTTTTGTTGATATTGAACCTGATTTTTTCACCCTCGATCCCGCCAAAATTGAAGCTGCAATCACACCTAACACCACGGCCATTCTTCCTGTCCATGTGTATGGAAATCCATGCAAAATGGAAGAAATTCATAAAATAGCCGATACCTATGGGCTGAAAGTAATTTACGATGCCTGCCACACTTTTGGCGTTACACAGGATGATTTACCTGTCCTGAATTTCGGAGATCTTTCGGTAATGAGTTTTCATGCTACTAAAGTTTACAATACCTTCGAGGGAGGAGCCATTGTTTGCCATGATCAGAACATGAAAAAACGAATCGACAACCTCAAAAACTTTGGTTTTGCGGGCGAAACCACCGTAGTAGCTCCGGGTATCAATGCCAAGATGAACGAAGTACAGTCAGCCATGGGATTATTACAGTTAAAAACCATTGATATTGCCATCGGAAAACGAAAACGAATTGCAGAACAATACCGCAATAAACTCCAGGGAATAGAGGGCTTAAAATTTCTTGATGATATAAAAGGTGTAAAGCACTGCTACTCCTATTTCCCCATTTTGATTGATAAAGAAAAATACGGTAAAACGCGCGATCAGGTTTATGATGAACTCAAAAAGCAAAACATTTTTGGCCGGCGTTATTTTTATCCATTAATCAGCCAATTCCCGACCTATCGGGGCCTTGAATCCGCCAAACCCGGAAACTTGACTATAGCCGAGAAAATAACAGAAGAAGTAATTTGCTTGCCTATTTATCCGGATTTGGATAAAATTACTATAACTGCCATTTGCAATCTCTTAGTCAAATAGTATCAAAAAATAATACCTATCAACAAAAAACCATACTATAATAAAGCATATAAATCTGATAATTAGTTCTATATCATGCATATAACAAATCCATCTCTTCAATTGAAAAAAATATGATATCTGGACATCCGAAATTTTCCTTTATAATCCCATTGTATAATGAATGTGAAATATTATCAGAATTAATTCTTCGGTTAAATCACCTCCTTGATAAAATACCTGAGGCTTGTGAGATTGTATTGATTGATGACGGAAGTAAAGACATTACACCATTGCTAATGGAAGAACTTGCTTATTCAGATAAAAGATACCATTGCATTTTTTTATCCAGGAATTTTGGCCATCAATTTGCTCTAAGTGCAGGTTTGGAATTCGCTCTAGGTGACTATATTATGATCTTGGACGGGGACTTGCAGGATCCGCCAGAACTATTCTTCGATTTTTATAGCAAACTTTCCGAAGGTTATGATGTAGTATATGGAGTCAGGAAAAAGAGAAAAGAAGCATTCCTAGCTCGCCCGAACTCGTGTCGCCGTAGGCGAAGAGGAAATACGTCTTGTCAATGAAGGGCGTGAGGACGGACGTGTCCGTGCCGGTGAAGCTGCTGGGGTCC
>CAIXAQ010000681.1 GCA_903917425.1 uncultured Bacteroidales bacterium | reverse complement strand
TCTATCGAATTGCAAGAATATATACCTGGATACGAACCATTTAAAGGTATAATTCTGTAAATATTTGAAGACCAAATTTTTGACCTTTGAATTTTGCTTTTTGCACTTTGAATTAATCATAATCTTAGTAATGAATATTATGTGAGAAAATCCTGTAATCTGAAATTCCAGATACTTATGGTTAAACGCTATAACTGCCTGATTTCCGTGCTTTTCCTGCTATTTCCTGGCCGGGTTGCGGCCCAGGAACCGGATACCACCAAATACACCGGAGCCGAAGGTATTGAACAGCAGATTGAAAATATGGCCGAGCGTTCGGATTCAGAATTTGATTACACCGACTGGGTTGAAGAAACTAACCTGCTTCGCCAGCGTCCGGTTAATCTGAATTGTGGCGACGAAAACGAATTGCGGCGTTTGTTCTTCCTCAACGAATTGCAAATCGCCAACTTGCTTGATTACACCACCAAATATGGACAATTAGCTTCCATTTACGAATTGGGTGTGATTGAGGGATTTAATGAAAAAGTGGTTTCGCAGATATTACCTTTCATCTCACTTTCACCCTATATAGCTGAGAAATTTTCGCTCACACGTGCGTTGAAATATGGCAATACTGATATTATGCTGCGTTACCAGCGTGTATTGCAGGAGCAAAACGGATATGTCAACGTTTCTGATTCAATGCGCCTGGCGACTCCCAACAACTATTATGTCGGGAATCAAAACAGTTTGTTTTTACGGGTCCAATATTCGTATAAGGATTACCTGAAATTTGGCTTTGTAGGCGATAAAGATGCCGGCGAATCTTTTTTACCAAAATCAGATACTTTACCAAAAGGTTTTGACTTCTATTCGGTACACCTGTTTCTGAAAAATATCGGTATCCTAAAACAACTGGCAATTGGCGATTATCATGTTCAGTTCGGGCAAGGTTTAACGATGTGGTCAGGTTTTTCAGTAGGTAAGGCTGCCGGATCTGTCGTAATGCGGAAAAGAGCACCGGCACTACGACCCCATGCTTCGTCGAATGAATATGCCTTTATGCGGGGAACTGCTGCTACTTTTGCCTTAGGTAAATTCGACATCACGGCCTACTATTCCAATCGGAGGCTCGATGCTAATGTTGTTAAGCCCGATACAGCCCAATCATCCGAAGAAATGGTCTCGGCCCTGCAGGAAACCGGGTATCACCGGACACCAGCCGAACTTGCCGATAAGGGTGCAATTCACGAAGTGGCCGAAGGTGGCCATATTGCCTTCAATGGTCAGCACCTCCGCGCCGGATTTACTTTAAATCACGTGGATTATGACAAGGCTTTCGAAACGTCGGATGCACTTTATAAAAAATTCCTGCCTGTCTTCAATTCCTCTGCTTACCTGGGATTGGATTACAGTTATAACTATAAAAGCCTTACGCTTTATGGCGAAGCCTCCAAACAATCAGATGCTGGTCTGGCTGTTTTGCAGGGCCTTTCTTTTAGTCCCGATCCGCGAATGGCTTTTGCGATGGTTTACCGGAATTATCCGAAAAACTATGCAAATAATTTTAACGCAGCTTTTGGCGAAAGCAGCAATAGTACCAACGAAAAAGGCCTTTATGTGGGTATGGTCGCCACCCCTTTTACTAAAATCACCTTGAGTGCTTACGCTGACATGTTCAAATACGAGTGGCTGCGTTACCAGGTTGATGCGCCCTCGCAAGGCAGGGAATATTCGGTTCAGGCTGTTTATAACCTTTCGCGCCGTGGCGACCTGGTACTCGGATACCGCCGTATGGAAAACCCATTGAATTATGCTGTTGCTTATGAAAAAATGAATCAGTTCGGCGAATCGAAACGCGATTACTACAGGATGCAGTTAAATTACCAGGCCTTGCCCTGGCTCAAACTGCAAAGCCGAATTGAAATAACAAAACGGGAAGCCCCGCTGAAAAACAAAGAAGCCGGATATCTGATCTACCAGGGCTTTCAGATAAAGCCCCTGGAAAAGAATTGGTCCTGGAGTTTCAGGTACTCCCTTTTCGATACCGATTCGTATGATACTCGCCTTTACGCCTTCGAACAGGATGTACCTTACTCTTTTTCGGTACCTGCCTTTTCGGGCCAAGGAAGCCGGTTTTACATCCTTTTCAGTTCGGATCTAACTAAAAATATGTCAGTTATCCTGCGGTTATCACAGACCTATTACTCTGACCGAAACGTTATTAGCAGTGGTCCGGACCAGATAAACGGGAACTACAAATCGGATGTTAAAGCCGTTTTGAAGCTATCATTTTAACCAACTGCAAGTTACAGGCTGATAACTTTCTTATATGTAAGCAAAAGTGATAATTGAAAACTGAGAAATTAGTTTATTTTTGCTCTCAGCAAACATTTAAAACCAATCATAAACTTAAACCAAATTCTATGTTAAAAAATCACCCCAAAGGATTACTGGTGGCTTTCTTTACAAATATGGGAGAGCGCTTCGGCTTTTACACGATGATGGCCATTCTGGTCATGTTTTTGCAGGCACGCTATGGCCTGGATGCAGATTCGGCCGGAAGTATTTATTCCTGGTTTTATTTTGCCATTTATGCACTGGCCTTGGTAGGAGGTATGGTTGCCGATTGGACTAAAAAGTATAAATCGGTTATATTTATCGGGCAAATTATCATGTTCGCCGGTTATTGCCTCATAGCCATTCCCGGTTCCGAATTATGGGTTTCCATCACGGCACTGTTAGTCATTGCCTTAGGGAACGGATTATTTAAAGGAAACTTGCAAGCCGTTGTAGGTCAGATGTACGATGATGAAAAGTATAAGAAACTTCGCGATAGTGCCTTCATGATTTTTTACATGGGGATTAACGTGGGAGCATTCTTTGCACCTTTCGTTGCCAAAGCAGTGAAGGGATTTTGGCTCAAGACCAATGGCTACGTTGAAAATGCGAACCTTCCTTCGCTCTGCCATCAATACATCGGGGGCACGTTGAAAGATGTGGATCAGCTACAGAATCTGGCAAACGCTGCCATTATTCCGGGAGGAGGAAAATCTGCATCCGATCTGTCAGTATTTGCTGCTGATTATATTAAGGTATTTTCGACAGGATTCAACTATGCTTTTGCAATTGCCGCTTGTGCCATGATTGTATCGCTGATTATATATATAATCTTTAATAAATTACTGCCTTCGAAACACAAACTGGCTTTGGCCGAAACACAAAATAAGCCTGTTGCTGCAAATAATTCGGACGTAAGTTTGGCCAGTAACATGAAATATATTTTTATCTCGCTGGGATTAATGGCGGCGATAGCACTTTTATTTCATATTGCTGATGGATATTCAGATATCAAAGACATTGACTACAAATTAGGACTGGCAGTAGGATTGTTCGTAGGCTTTGTTTCCTTCATCTTCCAGATTTCCACAAAAGAAGAAAAACCCCGCGTAGTAGCCCTGACCCTGGTTTTCGTTGTTGTAATTTTCTTTTGGATGTCGTTCCACCAGAACGGGCTCACGCTTACCATGTTTGCACGCGACTACACCACTCAATTCGTAGGGCCATATACTAACCTGTTTTTTAACATCTGGTCGATTTTGGCGGTAATAGGTGCCATGTCAGGATGCGCATTGGCTTTCTTTAACAAAAAAATGCAAACCCGCTTGATTGGAGTAGCCGGTTTTTTGGGATTTGGATACCTGAGCTATTATTTCGCTTCGCATTACGAGGCTACCAATTTAATTTCGCCCGAAGTTTTCCAATCCTTCAATCCTTTGTTTATTGTTGCCTTAACCCCTGTTGTAATGGGCATATTTGCCTGGCTGGGGAAAATCGGGAAAGAACCATCGTCGCCGCGAAAAATAGGAATCGGAATGATCATTGCCGCTTTTGGCTTTATACTGATTTTAGTAGCATCACTGGGACTAACATCTCCCAAGGATATGGGCGGACTTGCTGTTGCCGAAGCGAGCCGGGTTTCACCTTACTGGCTCATGAGTTCGTACCTCATTTTAACCATAGCTGAACTTTTCCTAAGCCCGATTGGTCTTTCATTTGTCGCAAAAGTTGCCCCGCCACGTTTTCAGGGTATGATGCAGGGAGGCTGGTTGTTAGCTACGGCAATCGGAAACAAATTCCTTTTCGTAGGTAGCCTTTTATGGGGTAAAATCGAGCTTTATATGCTCTGGGGGATATTTATCATTTGCTGCATGCTTGCTGCTATTTTCATATTCTCAATCATGAAAAGGCTTGAAAACGCAACCAAATAGTTGGTTTTTATTAATACCACAAGAAGAGGCTGGCTCGTTGATGAGTCAGCCTCTTTTGTTTTTACCACAATATGAATGGAGTAAGCGTTAAAAAGCCAGAAGACCGAAGTCAGAAGACGGAAGTCAAAAGATATGCTAATTAGAGACTAATCCTATTATTGAGAATCGATTTGAAGGAAAGTGGTTTTCCGGAAAAGCTCCACTTTGATTGAATAAATGAAGTTATCAGAAGAACAGCTGACTTCCGTCTTCGGACTTCCGGCAATTTCAATTCTCCCAATAAACTAACAGTAGAACCCCTTTTTTTTATACTTTTGTTTGATGTCCGAATATAATTTCCCATGGAACCACGACCGGCGTTACAACTCATATGCCGAATATTTCAGGCGTGAGTTTGGCACGCGCGTTCAAAAAGTTACTATTGATGCAGGTTTCACATGTCCAAACCGCGATGGAACGAAAGGCATTGGCGGATGTACATACTGCAATAACGATGCATTCAATCCTTCGTATTGCCAGCCACAGAAAAGCGTTACACAGCAATTATCCGAAGGCATCGATTTTCATCTTGTTCGTTACCGAAGGTCTAAAAATTATCTTGCTTATTTTCAGGCATATTCCAACACATATGGCTCGCTCGGTTATTTAAAATCGCTTTATAATGAAGCACTTGCATTTCCGGGAGTTATTGGTTTGGTTATCGGTACCCGTCCTGACTGTATTGACGATGAGAAGCTGGAATATTTTGCCCGCCTTGCCGAAAGCCATTACGTGATTATTGAATATGGCATCGAATCGTGCTACAACCGAACGTTACAGAGCATTAACCGCGGGCATACGTTCGAAGAATCTGTTTCAGCTATTCGCAAAACAGCTGAATTTGGCATACATACCGGTGCTCATCTTATTTTTGGACTGCCGGGCGAAACCCAGGAGGAAATGCTTGATGAGGCAGCAATTGTTTCAGAACTTCCGCTCGATACCATTAAATTTCACCAACTCCAGATTATTAAAGATACCCTGATGGCTCAGCAATACC
>CAIXAQ010000680.1 GCA_903917425.1 uncultured Bacteroidales bacterium | reverse complement strand
TCGAAATTTCGCCTGAAGCTCGGAATAAGTGAGTAAAAGTACGATTTAATTTTCAAACTTATTGTTATTGGTTACAGATTACGGCTTGCACACAAGCATTGCAAGATTTGTTGAATTACAAACGGTTAACTGTTTGAGGCTCAAACTCTGTGTTTATATTTTATTCGAACTCGGCTTTTAATATCCGGTGTACTTCACGAATAGTTTCTTCTTCCAACTGCGAACGGCGCACCAGTTCATCGGCACTGAGTTCCAGAACACTCTTGGCAGTATCACAACCGATGCTTTTCAATTCATCGATGATCCACTGATCAATTTCGTCGTTAAATTCCTGTAAGTCAACATCCTCGTAATCGGAATCGGTATCGCGGTAAACATCTATTTCGTACCCGGTTAGTTTGCCGGCAAGTTTGATGTTATGGCCACCTTTTCCAATGGCTAAGGAAACCTGGTCGGGTTTCATATACACTTCAGCCCTTTTTGTTTCCTCATCCAATGTGATGGAGGTGATTTTGGCGGGGCTTAATGAGCGTTGAATGTATAGGCTCGAGTTTACGGTGAAATTGATCACATCGATATTTTCGTTCCGCAACTCGCGAACTATACCGTGAATTCTCGAACCTTTCATACCCACACATGCCCCAACAGGGTCGATGCGGTCATCATAGGATTCGACAGCAATTTTAGCTCTTTCTCCGGGTACGCGAACAATATTTTTAATGGTGATCAGCCCGTCGAAAATTTCAGGAACTTCTGCCTCAAGCAAACGCTCAAGGAACAGGGGGGAGGTTCGTGAAAGAATAATAACAGGTGAGTTTTTCTTCATGTCAACACGCGAAACAACGGCACGAATGGTATCACCTTTACGGTAAAAATCGCCGGGAATCTGCTCCGTTCTTGGCATGGTAAGTTCGAGATCTTCGTCGTCGAGGATCAGGATTTCGTTTTTCCAAACCTGGTAAACTTCGCCGGTGACAATGTCACCAATCCTGTCTTTGTATTTACGGAAGATATTATCCTTTTCATATTCCTGGACCTTGGAGATCAGGTTTTGCCTTACAGTAAGAATTTCGCGACGACCGATATCCGCCAGTTTTATGGCTTCAACCACTTCTTCCCCAACTTCGAAGTCGGGTTCGATCTTGATAGCTGCAGAATAGGATATCTGGAGATTTTCATCTTGCAGTTCATCATCTTCAACAATGGTACGCTTGCGCCAGATTTCGAGATCACCTTTATCGACATTCACGATAATATCGATATTTTCGTCGGTGCCATGCTTTTTAATCAGCATATGCCTGAAAACATCTTCGAGAATACGCATCAGGGTTTCACGGTCAATATTCTTGAATTCCTTGAATTCAGAAAATGTCTCGATTAGGTTGATGTGCTCCATTTCGCCCATGGCAAATCAATATTTGAGGTTCAGATTGTAATTATTTCTTTGGTTTCCTTAATATCACTATAGAGGAAGTTATGCGTGGTTTCGGTAATGACTTTTTTCACTTTGGTAATTTCCTTCACGCTGAATCCTTGTTCGTCGGCAGCGATCAGTATACCTTCAATTTTATTGTTATCTTTCTGTAAAACAGATACGTTACGACCAATATTTTTTATATACTGCCTCGAAAGTTTGTATGGCTGGTCCAACCCGGAGGACGATACATTCAATTCGAAATCTTCAGCATCGCGATCTAACTGCGACTCAATGAATTTGCTGAGTTCAATGCAATGTTCAATTAATACATGCGTATCGCTATCAATAAATATCCTGATCCGGTTATCTGACCGCACTGCAATGCTTACCGCAAAACGATCGCTGCCCGCAAGATGCTGGGTTGTAAGATCTTTTATAAGTTGCTCGCTGATCATATATTGTTTTCAGTTGTAAAAATTGCATTTTAAATAAAAGAGGGGACAAAAGTCCCCTCCACTTGTCGTCACAAGCCTGAATACACTAAAAGTATGCAAGCTGTTGAATTCTGTTGCCTCTCCAAAAATATTAGTTTTTGGCAAGGGAGACTTTTTACCGGGAAATGATAAAAAGCACTTTCAGTCAGTTGTTTAAGTCGTTGTTGTCCGACCAGGATTCGAACCTAGACCGAATGGACCAAAACCATTCGTGCTGCCTTTACACCATCGGACAAACTAATTTCTTTCCTAAAAGGACTGCAAAAGTAGTATTTTTTCTTTACATATATAATTCAAAGCAAAAAAAAGTGATAATGATGCATGTGAATCTTTGCACAATTGCCATAATAACACGAATTGTGACTTTGTATTTGATTGAATTATTGTATTTTTGAGCAAAACAAATGAGCTATGGATTTTACTGAAGTATTAACAAAGCGCGAGAGCATCCGCAACTATAATCCCGATAAACCGGTTGATATTGATACACTTAAAAGAATTCTGGAGGCTGGCCGGATAGCTCCTTCGGCATCCAATTACCAGCCCTGGGAATTCTGGCTTATTTCATCAAAAGAGATGTTGGAAAAAGTAAAGCCTTGTTATTCAAGACAATGGATCGAAGATGCACCGCATATCCTGGTAGTTACCGGCGATATGGATCATGCCTGGGAACGGGCCGATGGTTACAATTCACTTCAAACCGACCTGGCTATTTGCCTGCACCAGATGGTACTGGCTGCTACCAACGAAGGGGTAGGTTCGTGTTGGGTTACTAATTTCAATCCTGATATTTTACGAAGCGCTCTCGGACTTAAAGAATCGGTGAAAGTATTTGGAATTACCCCGCTGGGTTACCCACGCGAAAGCTATACCAAACGCACCGTTACCATGCGTAAACCCCTGGAAGATGTTGTAATATATTGCTGATAAACTGTATCGTATCAATGTTGCTCTAAATACTGCCTTCAGATATAGGTATACTGGTTATCACGCATTTTGTGACTGACATTTGTGGCTTGGTATATTTTAGTTGATTGCACGGTGTCTTTTTACCAGAAAAACGAAATCTTTTTGGGAAGTTTGTTTTTTGACCATAAGTATTTAAAATCACTTTACCTCTGTCTGTTGTAGTTGCGCCAAAATGCAAAATAAATTATTTATAACTTTATTAACTGATGAAAGTAACCCAACGCCAGTACCTGATCCTGCTTTTTTCAGTCTTTACTGTTTCCCTCGTTGTTAATCTCGGACAGAGGTATTCGATCTGGAATATCTCTGATTCAATACTATTGGGTAGTCGTTGGGCTGCTTTGACAGTGCTGGTGGGTTATGCTTTCCGGAAAAAGTCCCTGACAACCTGGATATTGATCAGCATGGTTCTGGGTGCAGAATTTGGGCATGATGTACCTTCTGTTGCCATTCACCTGAACCTGTTCAGCAAGATATTTCTGAACATGGTGAAAACTATCATAGCCCCCCTGCTTTTTGCCACGCTGGTTGTGGGAATTGCCGGGCATTCCAATCTTCGACAGGTTGGCCGCATGGGCTGGAAATCAATAGTTTATTTCGAAATCGTTTCCACCATTGCTTTGTTTATTGGGTTGATTACCATAAATATAAGTAAAGCCGGGATGGGTGTAGTTATTCCGAAGGCAATAGATCAGACAGGAATTCCAACTATAAAGTCGCAGACATTCGAAGAGATCATCCTGCATATTTTCCCCGAGAATATCGCAAAAGCCATTTATGAAGGGCAGGTACTACAGATTGTGGTATTCAGCATCATTTTTGGAATTGCTGTTGCCATGCTAAAGGATCCGCACCGGAACCGCATGGTGCATTTTGCCGAAAGCCTTTCCGAAACCATGTTTAAATTTACCAACCTTGTGATGTACCTGGCTCCCGTTGCCGTTTTTGCTGCAATTGCATATTCGGTTGGGCACATGGGTCTCAGCATCCTTGGGAATCTGATTCAGCTTCTGGCCACACTTTATGTTGCCTTACTCATTTTTATTTTAATTGTATTGCTCCCGGTGGCTTTATTGATGAAAATACCTGTGCGGAACTTTATCCGCGCCGTCTCGGAGCCGGCAACTATCGCATTTGCCACAACCAGTTCCGAATCGGCTTTGCCCATTGCCATGGAGGTGATGGAGAAATTCGGAGTACCTCGTAAAATTGTTGCTTTTGTAATGCCTACCGGCTATAGTTTTAACCTCGATGGAACCACATTGTATTTATCACTAGCTACTATTTTTGTAGCCCAGGTGGCCGGAATTGATCTTTCGTTTGATAAACAGTTACTTATTGTCTTCACACTTATGCTTACGAGTAAGGGAGTCGCAGGCGTTCCGCGGGCATCACTCGTAATTCTGCTGGGTACGGCCGCCAGTTTCGGTCTTCCAACCTGGCCTATTTTTATCATTCTTGGCATTGACGAATTGATGGACATGGCCAGAACTGCGGTAAATGTGGTTGGTAACTGCCTTGCTACCGCTGTTATCGCACGCTGGGAAGGAGAGTTTGATGACAATGCCGCCAGGAATTTCAATACTAAAATAGAGGGATAAAATTTCGCCTTGAGAGGTAGTAATTTGAGCATAATTAAGTCTTTTAGCCTGGGTGCGACTTCAAGTCGTACCCAGGCTGATTCACTTTAAAATAGTGTAATTTCATTCATATTGAAATTAATCCATATATTTGCAGGGTGATTCACAGGCAATTGTATAAAAATGCTATTATTCAACTTGCATAAGCTTTTTTTTGAAAAACATGTAATTGATTTCATTATCACGCCTTCTGCCCTCTGCTGATCCCAATTATTAACCGCCGCCTTTACTTTTTAATCAATGAAAACTGTCATCTACTCCTTTTTTCTTGCCACATTATTTTCAATATCCGGCTTAGCTCAAACCATTTCGTTGAACAGTCCAATTGAAGGTTCATCCTTCATTTCATCCAACATAGTGCAACTTGAGGCCGGAATATCCAATCCGGCTTATTTGCATATTACAAATACGCAAACCGGGTTCCGAAAACTAAAAATCGGCTATAACGCCGTTAACATGTATAGCCCGATGTACAACGTTACGGGTGGAGGTAATACAACACTGGAAATTACTTTATGCAATTTCGGCGCAACCGTTGATTGGAGTAGAATGTCGGTAAGGCCGCAAGGCAATACTGCAACTCCTGTGCTGTTAGCACCTTATATTGCTGCTGCCGGCGGACTTGGAACGAGCTGGAAAACAATTTCGATTCCCTTATCAGCCTTTAGTGCAACGATCAATTTTGCACAAATTTCTCTGATCGAGCTGCCTTATAGTTCCGGCGCCGGTTCTTTCGATATCGGAATCAGTAAAATAGCTTTCACGGGTGGCAGTTCTCCTTATATCTGGTTTGGCCCCGACCACACAAGCAATTTACACAACGGGAATGGCGGAAGCGGTGAATTGGTTGCCCAGTTAGTCGCACCAGCTCAGGGAAGTGTGGCGGTGGATCGTGTTGATTTTTATGCAGGATTCCAACTGCTTGGTTCCGACAACAGTGAGCCATATGGAATGGCCTGGACGACCGGAGTAACCGGTATTTATGAGCTTTCTGCAAAAGCAGTGTATGTGGATGGCACTTCGATAAGTTCCTCACTGGTTGGTATAAATGTGATTGCGCAACCCGTCAGCCAGTTAAGCATAGCAATTACAAGTCCAATTGCAGGAAGCAACTTTAACAGCCCTGCCGATGTGCTTGTTACAGCCGTGGCAGGAGGTTTCTCGAATCCCGATCCTGCCTTGCTGCATGTTACCAATACCGAAACCGGTTATCGCAAACTTAAACTTGGTTATAGCCCGACAAGTTTGTATTCGCCTTTTCAGAATGTAGTTGCAGGAGGAAATACCACCCTGGAAATTACCATGAAAGATGCATCAGGAAATACAAACTGGAATAAAATACAAATCAGGCCACAGGGCAGTACAATAGCACCGGTTAATATAGCTCCTTACGTTGCTGCTGTGGGTGGCATCGCCAATCAATGGAAAACGATCGCAATCCCTTTATCAGCCTTCGATCCTTCCATAAATTTCAGCCAGCTTTCGCTGATTGAACTTCCATATAGCTTAAGCGCTGGTATACTCGACCTGGGAATACAGCAAATCAGATTCACAGGCGGTACAACTCCTTTTACCTGGTTTGGCGGATCAAAAACGGATAATTTGCATAATGGAAATGGTGGCGCCGGCGAATTGGTGGCTTCTGTTGTACCTTCGATTGCGGGAGGCCCAAGTGTTGATCATGTAGATTTTTTTGTTGATAATATTCTGACAAACTCTGATTATACAGCACCATTCGAATGTTTGTGGTCAGGTACCAGCATCGGCTTACATACCATTAGTGCCAGATTAACTGATAATGCCGGTCTTTCAAGCTTATCAGACGTGGTAAATATTCAGCTGAATGCAGCGAATCCTAACACGGTTACTCTTACGGTTACTTTTGCTTCGCCCCCGACCAATGTTATGGTTCAAAAGGCGGCTTTGAGGTATAACAAAACTTTTGCTTACAGTTTTACTCTCGACGACGGACTTATTGATGCTTATACCGTGGCTTTCCCTTTGCTTAATGGTGGGTTGGTGACAGGAAATAATACAGTTTATCCCGGCTATTTTTATAGCGACGGATGTGGAAATGCAATTCCGTTTTCGGCCGGATTGTCGTGGTATTCCGTGAGTACTGCCGGGAATGACCTTCATGTAAATACACCCTCCTATGTAACCTGGAACCAGTTGGCCACCATGTACAATGCAGGCTGGAATGTTTTTAATCATAGCTATTCACATGCAGCCAATGGTACCACCGATTATGTATCTCAGATAACACAGAATACGGCTTATGTAAAAGCGAAAAGTGGTATCGACTTAACCCATTTTGTTATACCTTCGGGCGACCAGGGATATGTATCGCCCGCATTTGCTAACGGAATGCTGACTGTAAACGGGAATAACGGCGCTTACCGCGGTTCACCCAATGGGTACCGTATCGATCAGCCTGTTGATTTCAACAATGTTAAACTTTATAAAATGCTGGTAAGCGATGCCAATCAGAACACGGCTAATATTATGCAAAAAATCAATAATGCAGTCGCATTAAGTGTTAATGGCCAGCATTACTGGTGGAGCGATTTCACGCATCATGTCGGATTCCAGTCGTCGGGGGCCAGTCTGTTTTTCCCGTTGTTCCAGTATTATATGGAGAGTGTGGCTCAGCAATATGGCATTGGTGGTGCCGATAATATCTGGATGGCTCCTACACAGGATGTTTACGAATATCTGAGTGCCAGGGACAAAAGTGAGGTGAATTATTCAGTAGCAGGGAACACGCTGACCATAGCCGTAGATTATTCGGCTGTACCGGCCAACATGAGGACGAATGCGCTTACACTTGTTATACAGGCCGATCAGGATTATACCAATGTGGTTGCCAGTGGCGCGCAAGGCATGACCTTTAAAGGAACAGGATCGAACAAACTTATTAATATTAAATGGGGAAGTCCACCCTTAAAGGCTTCAGCAACAGCAGAAAACAAGAGTGAATTGACAGCTTCCAAATCAACTCCGGATGCTATCTCCGTTTACCCTAATCCGTTTACAGATCATCTTTATATTGATCTTCAGCAAGTTGTGGAAGGTGAAATTAGCTTTGAATTGCTCAATATGGATGGAAAAACTGTCTTTATCAAAGCGGCTGAACAGGCTAAAGGAGGAAAACATTTTGAACTGAATTTGCGCGACACCCACCTTAATCCCGGTATTTATCTTCTTAAATCGGCCAACGGGAAGAACGCTTTGCCATCGGTTAAAATAATTAAAATTCAGGAGTAAACATCAGATTACATTGGGTTTAGATGTTAATTATTGATGTTTCCCCCGGCAGGCTAAGGGATTTATAAGGCTAAAAGACCCTTTCTTTGCTGATCGAATTGGGGTGAGGGCTTAATTTTTGAATGGTACAATGAAATCATTTCTGTTAGCAGCTTTTTTACACCTGGTTTGCCTTTCGGTACTTGCGCAGCCTGAAACAAAAATCCCTCAATGGGGTGTTGTAACACTCACGGTTACATTCGATTTACCTCCTTCCTTTATTTCCGTCGAAAAAGCATCATTGCGTTACAACAAGGCATTTGCTTATAGTTTTATCCTCGACGATGGTTTAATTGATGCTTATTCGGCGGCTTTCCCTTTGCTCACCGGTGGCCTGGTAACGGGTAATAACACGGTGTATCCCGGCTATTACTACAGTGATGGATGCGGAAACGCTATTCCCTTTTCGGCCGGATTGTCCTGGTATTCAGTAAATGCAGCAGGGGTTGATTTGCATGTAAACACACCCGCTTATGTAACCTGGAGCCAGTTAATAAGCATGTATAACGCGGGTTGGAACGTGTTGAATCACAGCTATTCGCATGCTGCTAATGATACTTCTATTGATTATGCGTTTCAGATTACCCGGAATACCGCTTTTGTAAAAACCAAAAGCGGAATTGATCTTACGCACTTTGCTCCTCCCTCAGGCGACCAGAATTATGTAATTCCGGCTTTTGCAAACGGTATGCTGAGCGTAACCGGGAACAATGGTGCTTACAACGGTTCGCCGGATGGTTTTCGCGTTGACCAACCCGTTGATCTTCACGAATTCAGGCTTTATAAAATGTTAGTAAGCGATGCCAACCAGGATACATTGAACATCATGCAGAAAATAGATCATGTAGCCGAAACAAGTGTAAACGGACAGCATTACTGGTGGAGTGATTTTACACACCACGTTGGATTTCAGTCGTCGGGTGCCAGTTTACTGTTTCCTTTATTTCAATTTTATATGGAGAATGTGGCTCAGCAATATGGTATTGCAGGCACCGATAATATTTGGATGGCACCCACGCAGGATGTATACGAATACCTGAGTGCCAGGGATAACAGCCTGGTAAACTATTCTCTTTCGGGAAATGTACTTACGATTACCGTTGATTATTCGGCCGTACCGGCCTATATGCGGACAAACGCGCTGACACTCAAACTTGATGCGGACCAGAATTTTAATAATGTGACTTCCGAAGGAATACAGCAGCTAACATACAATGGATCAGGCGATAATAAACTCATTAACCTGCAGTGGGGCAGCACTCTG
>CAIXAQ010000679.1 GCA_903917425.1 uncultured Bacteroidales bacterium | reverse complement strand
TTTCCACACCCTCCCATCTGTAAACATCAAGGAAACTTCCGCCGCGCCTTATATCCTGCGCTTTATAATAATTAAACAGGTGAACAAGACTGCCGGTGGAAGCATCCTGGCCGGAAAAAGCGATCCGGATCAGGCAATTCTCAGGGTTGGCAAGCACTGTTTTCAGGTGCTGCAAAGGAAGCGGGTTTTCCGGGTTGTCGAGACGGAGGTTAATGTACCATGAAATTTCGACCAAAGGCCGCGAAAAGGCATGTTTGTACAAAGTCCTTTTTACGTTGTTTTCAATAAGGAACATATCAATGGTCGCATCACAATCCACAATGGGTTTCCCTTTATTCCCGGCTCTTGCCGAGAGGTATATTTTATTGTTGTTGTGCCTGATGAAGATGTTTTCGGTTAGGAAAAAATCCTTGGGCCGTTGTATAAAAAGGTATGCCAGGTAACCGCCGAAGAAAGGGGTGTACGCCAATGCAATACATGACTCGACAACGATTATAACTTTACCTGAGACACCGGTAGCAATAATTTCCCCATAACCAATCGTCGAAAAAGTTACCAGGCTGAAGTATAAATAATCGAAAAAACTCAGTTGCTTTTCAGTGCTGACCGTGTTAGCCGTGAGGCTGCCAGTGAGGTAAAACAGTATTCCAAAAATAAACACAATAACTAAAAAACCGGTGATTCCCCCGATTAATGTGTTTCGGATCCGCCGGTCGTTAACATAGCGGGCAACGCGCTTATACAGTTTGTTCCTTTGCTTCATAAAAAAATGTCGTCAAGGCTTTAATGTCTTCAACAAATATAGTATAACTTTAGCAAAGTAGATTTTATTTTTCAAACATCGCTCACCTTGGGTGCTCAGGTGTTTTTTTAATCAGGACTGAATCCCTGAAATTCCGGTTTCCCGGCCCATACTTAGCTAATTGTCTGTCAACGTGAATTTTAGTTCGATCATGTTTAAGCTAAAATCCCTGAGATTCACTTCTAAAATTTCATCCCGTTTCCCTACCTTTGCACCCTCAAAATAAAAACGAAACCGCTTATAACTTTTATGGAAATTTCCAGCAAATACGATCCCAGATCAATTGAAGATAAATGGTACAGCTTCTGGCTCGAAAATAAATACTTCCGCTCGGTTCCCGACGACAGGGAGCCTTTCACCATTGTAATTCCGCCTCCTAATGTAACCGGCGTTCTGCATATGGGGCACATGCTCAATAATACTATTCAGGATGTGTTGATACGACGCGCCCGTATGATGGGAAAAAATGCCTGCTGGGTGCCGGGAACGGACCATGCCTCTATTGCTACCGAGGCTAAAGTTGTGGCAAAGCTGAAAGAAGAAGGAATCGAAAAGTCGGATCTTACCCGCGAATCGTTCCTCGAACATGCCTGGGAATGGAAAGAAAAACATGGCGGAATTATTCTTGAGCAACTTAAAAAACTGGGAGCTTCCTGTGACTGGGACCGTACGTGTTTTACCATGGACGAAGCCCGTTACGAGTCAGTGATCCAGGTATTTATCGATTTATATAAAAAGGGCCTCATTTACCGTGGAGTACGCATGGTGAACTGGGATCCGCAGGCTTTAACAGCACTTTCCGACGAAGAAGTCCTTTTTCGCGAAGTTCAGAGTAAGTTATATTATCTAAGATACAAGGTTGAAGGTTCGGAGGATGAATGGGTGACAATCGCAACCACCCGTCCTGAAACCATTTTAGGTGATACTGCAGTTTGTTATCATCCGGAGGACGAACGTTTTAAATGGCTCCAAGGCAAACGCGTGCTTGTTCCCCTGCTTGGTCGTTCCATCCCTATGATCAGCGACGAGTATGTGGATCGCGAATTTGGAACCGGCTGCCTGAAAATTACCCCGGCTCATGATGTGAACGATTACATGATCGGTCAGAAATACAACCTCGAAAGTATTGATATTTTCAATCCTGATGGTACATTGAGCGAAAAAGCCCAGATGTATATTGGCCTCGATCGTTTTGCCGTTCGTGATCTTATTGTAAAGGATTTGCAGGCATCGGGAAACCTGGTGAAAATTGAGGAGTACATCAATAAAGTTGGATACAGCGAACGCACAAGTGCCGTAATTGAACCCAAACTTTCGATGCAGTGGTTCCTGCGAATGCCCGACCTGGCTAAACCGGCCCTGGATGTGGTGATGAACGATACGGTTAAGTTTCATCCTGAAAAGTTCAAAAATACCTATCGCCATTGGATGGAGAATGTCCGCGACTGGTGTATCAGCCGGCAATTGTGGTGGGGTCAACGGATTCCGGCCTACTACCTGCCCGATGGCAACATCATTGTAGCCCGGACAGCCGAAGAGGCATTAGGCAAAGCCCTCGCAAAATTTCCAGGCATTAAACTTGCCGATCTTCGGCAGGATGAAGATGTACTGGATACCTGGTTCTCATCGTGGCTATGGCCGATCTCGGTTTTCGATGGAATAAGGTACCCTGAAAATGAGGATATTAAATATTATTATCCGACCAACGACCTGGTTACTGCTCCCGAAATTCTTTTCTTCTGGGTGGCACGGATGATCATGGCCGGACAGGAGTACCGTAAAGATATACCTTTCAAAAATGTGTATCTCACAGGCATTGTGCGCGATAAACTGGGGCGTAAAATGTCGAAATCGCTTGGCAATTCGCCCGACCCGATTCAACTTATTGAGCAATTCGGTGCCGACGGAGTTCGTGTTGGCATGTTGCTAACTTCGCCAGCCGGTAATGATCTACCGTTTGATGAATCGTTGTGCGAGCAGGGACGGAATTTTTCCAATAAAGTCTGGAATGCCATGCGCCTGATAAAAGGATGGGAAGTTGACAAATCTATTCAACAGCCTATGTATGCTGCATTATCGGTTACATGGTTCAGGGCCAGGTTCAACGAGGCACTCACCACAATCAACGAACATTATGATAAATACCGCCTCAGTGATGCGCTCATGGCAGCCTACAAATTGGTATGGGACGATTTCTGTTCGTGGTTCCTCGAAATGATCAAACCAGCTTATCAGCAACCTATTGATGCTCAAACCTATAAAGCAGCGGTGGCGTTATTTTCGGACATCATGCAGGTTTTGCATCCGTTCATGCCATTTATTACCGAAGAAATCTGGCACATTTTGCATGGCGAAACGGCTCAAAGTATTATGATTTCGAACATGCCGGAACCTCAGAAGTTCGATGTTAAGATTTTAACACATTTCACGTATACTTTGGAGATTGTAACCTCCATACGCTCGATACGCAAGGATAAAAATATTCCTCTTAAGGATAAATTGGATCTGTTTATCCGTAAGCCAAATAAAGAGATACCAAACCTGTTATTCGATTCGCTTATAGAGAAACTTTGTAACCTCTCGCCAATCCGCTATGTAAATGAGAACGTTGCCGGGGCAGCCTCATTCCTGATCAAAGGAAATGAGTTTTATATTCCGCTCGGCGATAAAATCGACACGGAAGCCGAGATTGAAAAGCTAAACCAGGAGTTGAAATATGCACAGGGCTTTTTGAGCAGTGTAATGGGAAAACTTTCGAATGAACGTTTTGTGGCTAATGCAAAATCCGAAGTAGTAGATGTTGAACGACGTAAAATGGCTGATGCTGAGCTGAAAATCAAAACAATAGAGGAACAGATTTTACTGCTGAGGAAGTAACACCGTCAAAAATATAAAAACCACTTAGTGTCCCTCAGTGCTCTGAGTGCCTGGGTGGTTTTTACTTTTGGCCTACCACGAATTGAACGGAATTGTTTTTTGGTCGGAAGACTGAAGTCAGAAGACCGAAGCGATTGCTGACCTGACAGTGCATTCGCCAGTAGTAAATAATTCGAAGAATATCAGTTGTCGCTAAAGCGCCATATTTTTGGTAAAATAGTTTTCAGTGTAACTCCCGACTCCCGACTTCCGACTCCCGACTTCCAACAAAATAATTTAAACCATTGAAGTAACATCAGAACCTTTTCCTTTCAAGCAAAATTAAAATTCATCAGAATAGTACGCTTTTACCTTTTCTCTCAGGTTATAATTCGACGACATAACTTCGCCATATGCTCCCGTTGAGCGGATGGCAATCAGATTGCCACGCGAAGTAAGTGGCATTAGTATTGATTTCCCGAAGCAGTCGGAACTTTCGCAAATAGGCCCAACCACATCGTAACGCTGTATATCAGCACTTCCCTGGGTTATGTTTTCAATTTTATGATATGCCTGGTAAAGTGCCGGCCGGATCAGTTCAGTCATTCCTGCATCAAGGATCATAAAGTGGGTATTCACCCCTTTTTTAATATATAGAACCTTCGAAATCAAGCTTCCGCATTGTGCCGTAATGGCACGACCAAGTTCGAAATGGACTTTTTGGCCGGGGTAAACAACCAGGAATTCATGAAAAAGCCTGAAATAGGATGCAAAATCTACAATGGAATGGCCATCGGGATCGTGGTAATCGATTCCTAAGCCGCCACCCACGTTCAGGTGAGGAATCGCAATATGACGCTGACTGAACCACTGCTGAAACTCGTTGATCTTGATGCACAGCGATTTAAATGCACTCAGGTCGGTTATCTGCGAACCAATGTGGAAATGCAAACCGATCAACCGTATGTGATGCAAGGAATTCAATTTCTCAATTATACTTTCCAGTTCCCATTGGTTAATGCCGAATTTGTTCTCTTCAAGCCCTGTAGTAATGTATTTGTGTGTGTTGGCACTTACGTTCGGATTCAGGCGCAGGGCTACCGGGGCAATTTTATTCATCCCGCCAGCCAGTTGGTCGATCACTTCCAGTTCCTGCATGCTTTCGCAATTGAAACTGTGAATATTATTGGCTAAAGCCGTTTTTATTTCCTCATCGCTCTTGCCAACACCTGCAAAAACTATCTTTTCGCTGTTAAAACCGGTTTCAACAGCCCTGGTAACTTCATTCCCGCTTACACAGTCGGCACCAAGGTCAAAATCATTTATATGTTTCAGGATGTGGGAATTTGCATTCGCCTTAAGCGCGTAATGTACTTCGAAACTGTAGCGGTCGGACTCCAGTCTGAGATTTTGAAGTGTATGGTCGAGCAACTCCATGTTATAGTAATAGAATGGAGTAGGGGTGAGGGTGAATTTATGTATAAGATCTTTCGGGAAGGAGGTCATCAGGATTGTTTTGAGGAGCTGAGAGAAATCTTTTCATTTAATTAAAAATTCAAAGTGCAAAATTCAAAATGTGTGGATTTCAACTAACCAGAAAATTAATTTGTTGTTTTCCTGCTTAAATATTTGCTATGGATTAATGAGAACTAAGTTCCCTAATGCTCAACGTTAACTTTGAATTTTGAATTTTGAACTTTGCGTTTTGCATTCTGAATTACTTATTCAAG
>CAIXAQ010000678.1 GCA_903917425.1 uncultured Bacteroidales bacterium | reverse complement strand
GTAATTCAATTTACTAAAAAAACGTGAAATAAAATTGCTTTGATACATTTCAGCCTTCGTCCTGGCTGAATCTACAATTACCTTATAGCTTTCTTCATCAAGTTGAATGGAATTAGTAAGCTTATCGCCTATATCTCCCTTCATATCCCTCACTTCGTTTAAACTTAATTCACGTCCCTCGATGGTGCGCGGAATTTGTATGTATATAAACCTGCCTATGATACCGCTCGCAAATACCGCGACCATGCTCCAGAAACTGATGGCTACAATGCCTCCGAATTTGAAAGAGGTATGAAAGAGGACTAAAATCGGGCCTAAGGAGCAGAGGAAAATATGGAATTCGAGCCAGTGTTTTAACAGACCAACCCGGGAAAATATCCGGTATCTCTTCCTGAACATATATAGCAAAACGCCGATGATCATAAAAAGTGAACCTATGATTCCCATGCCATGACCCCAAACACCGCTGGGTTTAAGTATATTATGATCAGGATTCAGATCAGTAGAATTAGGGAGGTAATACCTGTCTTCGCTGCTAAGTTTATAATACGAATACCCCCGGTTGGCAATAAAGGCAAATACAAGGATTACTATTATTACCAAAAGAGCCAGGTAGATTCTGTGAGCGGTCTTATTCATATTATTCGAAATAAATTATCAGACAAGTAATTAAGCAATAAGGCTTTATTTAGCTATTCGGTCAAAATTAATGAAAAATTGCAGTTCTTTGGGTTGACCCCTTTATTTATAATCATTCTAAGTGTAAAAAGTAACTGATCCGGAGCCGAAAATTCAAAAAAAATGTTGCTTGTCGATTCCACACTTTCTTTTCCTGATTTACCCTTATCCTTTAAACACGTAAACAACTGTATGTTAACCGAAAAATAGGATTTGTATATTTTAATGAAACATTCAAGTATTTAATAACGCAAATACAGACCTAAATATTACATAATCGATATTCGTCATATGTTTACGTTGGATAAAAATTGAAGTTCTTGCACCATTTGCGGAGAATACAAAGTGGGGCAAAACCCGCATATTTTATAATGGCAAAGCAATCCTTTTTCCTACCTTTGAGAACCATTAATAAAGGCAAATAAATTCCGTTATACACATGAAAGTGGTCGCTCCAGAAAATATATCGAACTGTAGAACACTTGTGGATAAGATACAAATAGAATAAATATATGACACAAGCCGGAATTATCCTGTCTGACACCTCAAAAAGTAAGGACCAAATGGTAGAAATACCCGGAGGGGAAATTGAACTGAGGGACGACAGAACTAAACTGAAATGGATTGTTAAACTTGATCCATTTTTGCTTGGCATGTTTCCGGTTACGCAAGACTTCTATTTTGAAATCACGAAAGAATCGCCAGGTACTTTTAAAGGCAGCAGGCATCCTGTTGAAACTGTTACATGGAAGGATGCAATAATGTTTTGCAATAATTTGTCTTTTAATACGGGGTTAAATGCCTGTTATAGTGTAAGTAAGGAAAGTGCCGAAATTACTTTTGACGCTGCAGCAGATGGGTTTCGCCTGCCATCGGAAGCTGAATGGGAATACGCGTGTAAAGCGGGTACAACTGCAATCAGGTACGGGAGTTTAGATTCGATTGCTTGGTATAAAGGCAATTCGAAAGGAACAACTCACCCTGTCGGGCAAAAAGAACCCAATGCTTGGGGACTTTACGATATGTTGGGCAATGTTTGGGAATGGTGTACAGATATCTATGATCCGGATGTGTATGGTTCATACCGGATTTTAAGGGGTGGCGGTTGGAGTGACGATGAAAGAAGTGTTATGGCAACTACCCGGAGAAGGAGTCATCCGCTCAAATTCAAAATTGACGACCTTGGATTCAGAATTGCAAGAAATATGACAGGAAAAACGACGAGCCGCTGATTTGTGTTGGCAACTGCTCAGGGTAGGGAAAACCGGAAAACTGAATGAGAATATTGTGCAGATTATCAGGCAATAACACTCAGGCACTACAGACAATTTGTAAAAAAATATACGATATGAAAACAAAAAAAGTATTTAAAAACTCATTTTTAGGAATCATCGGAATTCTTTCTTTCAATGCATGTTCAAGCATTCCGAAGGGGGCCACGGCGGTTATTCCCTTTGAAAAAGAGAAATATTTAGGCAAATGGTATGAAATCGCCCGTATGGATTTTAAGTTCGAGCGTAACTTAAATAACACCACTGCAATTTATTCAGTCAACGATAATGGTAGTATAAAGGTTGATAACCAGGGGTATAACTATGTAACAAAGGAGTGGAAACAGGCAATTGGTAAAGCGAAATTTGCCAGCGATGAAAATACAGCCATGCTAAGGGTATCTTTTTTCGGGCCTTTTTACGCAGGCTACAATGTAATTGCATTGGATAAAGAGTATAAATATGCTCTTGTAGCAGGGCAAAATCTAAATTACCTGTGGATACTTTCACGTGAAGTTGTCACTCCAATACGAGGTCCCTGGAGCAACACAGAGGACGAACCCGGCAATGCCGGATTCGTCCTCTGCGACGCGAAAATAGCTCGCGTATCCCACCAACGCCTCAAACCGCTCCGCGTCGAGTGCGTTCACGTGCGGTACCGCGCCATTGTTCAG
>CAIXAQ010000677.1 GCA_903917425.1 uncultured Bacteroidales bacterium | reverse complement strand
CTGAACAATTCCCGGCATAATACCATCCCTGAAATAAGGTGCATTCTGGAAAATGGCGGTAGCTATCGGCTCAAACATAATGGTGTATAAAAACAGAGCAATAATAATGAATCCGGCTTTTTTGACAATAAGCGACAACAGGAAGGCTAACGTGCAGTAAACAAGAATATCGTAAAAATAGGCTGCCAGGAATTCCATTTTGTCGAAAATGTATTCAGCGCCCCACACATGTGAATAAATTGAGCCGTTTACAAGCCCGGCAACAAAAAGAAACAGAGTGCTGATGGCAGCCATGGCCACGATAAATGATAATTTGCTCAGGAGGAATTCTTTTTTGCTGATGCCGTCAATTACGTTTTGGCGCATGGTGTTATAAATCACATCGTTGTTAACGGATATAATCACAATGAACGCCAGCAAAATTTTATTAAACGAACCGAGATACGCGATATTTTGCCAGATATCGGGGAAATCATAGATTGGTAGAATGGTGGGGTCAATTCCGTTGAAATCCACACCTTGCCTTTTCAACCAAGACAAAAACAGCCCGCCGCCTGAAGCAATCACGACCAAAGCCAACAGGTACATTCCGATTAACATCCAGAAAAGGCGGTAGTTCTTAATCTTCAGCCATTCCAGTTTCAGTGCCCTAATCATGTTCTTTCAGTATTTTTAGGAATTCCTTTTCCAGGGAATTGGTCTGGGTGACCAATTTCTTTAAAACGATTCCTTGTTTAAAACAAAAATCATTTATCTCAGTCGAAGTAAAATCAGGCTTCAGCGCAACAAATAAACTGTTACCTGTTTTTTGAACGGACTCAAGCCCGGGGAAACTTCCCAGGCATTTTTCAAGCTTTTCCAAATCCTGGCTGGCAACTTCCACGCGGTTTATTTCACCCAAAGTATCTTCAACGCTGCCTTGGTGAATTTTAATTCCCTTCCTCAAAACACAAAAATGGGTGCACACTTTCTGAACTTCGTCCAGCAAATGGCTGGCCATAATGATGGTCTTTCCCTGGGCGGCTATCGCTTTGATCAGGTCGCGCACTTCTGCTATTCCCTGCGGGTCGAGGCCGTTGGTAGGTTCGTCTAAAATTAGTACAGGCGGGTCGGAGAGCAAGGCTGACGCTATGGACAAACGTTGTTTCATCCCCAGGCTGTATGTTTTAAATTTATCATCTTTCCTGTCGAACAGGCCAACCAGTTCCAGCACCGGTTCAATTCTCCCAGTTCCGCATTGCTTTATGTGAGCTGCGATTCGCAGGTTCTGCACCGCTGTGAGGTAAGGATAAAAACTGGGTGTTTCGAGTATAGATCCGATATTTTTACGGGCTTCAACAGCTTTCACGTTGTTAAACCACTGGAACGAACCTCCGCCTGGAGCAACCACTTCAAGTATCATCCCGAGTGTGGTGGTTTTGCCGCTCCCATTAGGCCCGAGTATGCCAAAAACCTGGCCCTGAGTAACCATCAGATCCAACTTATCCACTGCCTGTATTCGGCCAAAGCGTTTTGAAAGGCTATTTATTTTGAGAACGTTTTCCACTTTTCTGCTTGTTGAGGTCAAAAATATTGATCATGTCATCCGCTTGAAAACTTCGCATCAAATCCGGGATTTTCTCCCATCCTATCCGGCCCCGCAAATAAAAAGCATACATTGCATCCTCGCTTTTCATCACTCCCACAAACTGGTTTTCATCTTTGTTTTCTTTTCCGTACAAAATGAAATTTGTTTTTCCACCAGCCACGGTTACATATTCTTCAAACCCGATTTTCTTGTATGAAGTGATGAGACCTTTATAGGATTGGCCGGCTTTTGCTGCCGAATCGAGCGTGCAAACAAGCAATTTTTCAATTCCATTCACCAGCTCATTATAGTCGGGGTTTTTGGCAATATTGATCATACGCAGTGTGCTGGCATAAAAACAGAATTTCCTGTCTTTGTGCACGTCTGCGTAAGCTTTAAAAGGAGTTTCCTGTGCTTTGAGGGGTGGCAACATCCCTGCAAGTAGCAAAAAAAATAGTATTAATTTACTTATGTTTTTCATCGTCAATATGTTTCATCTGGTCGAAACCGGGTACACGCATTTGCTGTGCAATTTTCGAAATATTTTTCAGGTCAATGTCGCCGTATAAACTTATCATTATAAACTGGTTTTTCCCACCGGCTACCATAATTAATTCCGAAATTATTCCATTGCTTTCCTTCGTTGAAAACAGCATGTTTCCGCGGGCATCGTTTACTGACACCAACTCCTCGTAAGCGGCTTTGTTTACATCGGCTACTGCCTGCTTATAAATAACCGCAGAATTCGGAATGCTGTCGGCCATTAATACTTTTAAGCCTTTCAGCTTGCTCACCGCTTGCAAAAATTCCTTTTCGGCAGCACTGCCTGCTTCCAGGTTAGTAAACATCGAGAACATTTTCTGGCTCACCGAAACTTTCGTGAATTTTTCGTTACCCGCATACTGGTTCATGTATTTCGTGATGACGGTTCCTTGTCCCATCATAGTTAACGACAAGAGGAACATACTGAGTACTAAACTGATTTTTTTCATGTTCTATTTTTTTTATGATTTGTTTTGTCTTTCTTGATTTTACTGGTTACAGGTTGCGTCAGTAGGAGTTTGACGCCAACTATATAAACCGGTTACATTAAACGGATAATTAAAAATCTGGTTCTTTTTAACATCACACTTTTCTATGAGCTATAGATATTTCAATAAAGCTATTCAATCTCAGCCTGAATTTGCAACTATGCGAAAGTGCATAATTACAAATATTTAGCATGTATCATGATCAACTTATTTTATTTCTTTTTAATGCATTACTCCCTTTTACTGCATCTCAAAATGCAAAATCCTGTAATTAAAGGACTTTGAGGTGCTAATGAGGTAAAATAAAATTCACTTTTAGTAAGGAAGAAGGTTATTTGAATGATCCTTGAAGTGAAGTGCTTAACAACGGAAACCTCCGTCTCACTTTGGTCGCCCGATGTTTTTCTTATCCACTTATTGCAAAGTAACAAAGCTGTAGTGAAAAAACACTATGTAGATCAAATGGCCGCTGTTAAGAAATGTTTGGATCTCAGGATTTTTTCAGACGTTTAAGAATGCGTCATTTAAGGGTTTCAGGCAACTTTCCTTACCTCGCTTCCTTACCCCGGTGATTTAAGGTCACAAAAAGGCAAAAAAAAAAGTCAGTGTAACACACTGACTTTCAACGAGTAGCGGGGACAGGATTCGAACCTATGACCTTTGGGTTATGAGCCCAACGAGCTACCTCTGCTCCACCCCGCAATATATTTTTATAAACAATGAACGTTCTTAATTGGGAGTGCAAAAGTATATTTTGTTTCTTTGTAATCCTAATTTTAAAACAAATAAATTTTTTATGACTCATAAAGCCGGCTTTGTCAATATTATAGGGCATCCAAACGTAGGGAAATCGACGTTGATGAATATGTTGATGGGCGAGAAACTCTCAATTATTACTCCAAAAGCGCAAACTACCCGCCATCGCATCCTTGGTATTGTGAACGGCGACGATTACCAGATTGTATTTTCCGACACTCCCGGTATTGTTCGCCCGCACTATAAGTTGCATGAATCGATGATGAAATTCGTACACACAGCCCTTCAGGATGCCGATGTTTTCATCTACATGACCGAAGCCAATGAGACGAGTTTTGATGAAGACGTGATCGGAAAGATAAAGGCTTCGGGAAAACCGCTCTTATTTCTGATCAATAAGGTGGACACCATTACGCCTGCTGAAATGGAGGCAAAAGTAAAATTCTGGCAGGAAAAATTTGCGGATGCCCAGGTAATACCCATTTCAGCCAAGCTGAATTTCAATACGGATAAAGTTACTAAAGAAGTACTTCGGTTGCTGCCTGAAAACGAACCCTATTTCCCTAAAGATGATGAACTCAGCGACAGACCCTTACGCTTTTTTGTTTCGGAAATGATACGCGAGAAAATATTCCTCCTTTACCAGCAGGAAATCCCGTATTCAGCCGAAGTCGTTGTTGATTCCTATAAGGAGAAGCCTGAAATTGTGGTGATAAGTGCCACTATTTTCGTTGAACGCGATACGCAAAAAGCAATTATACTCGGGCATAAAGGCGAAGCCATCAAGAAGCTGGGAACCCTGGCGCGAAAGGATATTGAAGCTTTTATCGAACGGAAAGTGTACCTCGAACTCAGCCTTAAGGTAAGCAGCGACTGGCGTGAGGATGCCAACCAGTTGAAAAGGTTCGGTTACGAGTTTTAAAAGCAGAAATTCTAAACTGTTAGAATTTCCAAACCATATCATTTTGTAAGGTATCCACTTCTCTTTCATTCAAAGAGGGAAGGGGAGGAGTTTTTTTATAAGAATCTGACGGACTATTGGGGCATAAAAAAACCCGCCAAAAGCGGGGTTTTAAAAGATTCTTAATTGTTTAGAATGGACAGCAATCCATTTCTCTGACATGACCTCCACGGCCACCCGGATTAAAACCACTTGCATT
>CAIXAQ010000676.1 GCA_903917425.1 uncultured Bacteroidales bacterium | reverse complement strand
CGGTTTCAAAACATGTCCATTCCAGTCAAAATTTAAAGCTATTTCTTGTTTGACAACCAGATAAAAAGCCCGTAACAAACCAATAAAATAAAGACCGGAATTGCTAAAGATTAATTGATTGATTTAAATTTGGGCTTTACTGCATTACTTTTTGGAATATTGGTTATAAAATTAATAAATACTATTGTTACCGAATAGCCTGAACACCTGTAAAAAAACAATCCGGACCTGAAAAAATTAAAGAGTATCTCTCCATTTTCTGTAATACAAGGTCGGACAATCCTCAAGTAATAAATTTTCAAAATGGAACCTCCAAGCACCGAAATACTTTCCTTTATGTTGGATGAGCAGCGTTTCGCAATTCCCCTGGTTTCGGTTGATCGTGTTCTGAGGGCTTTGGCAGTGACTCATATTCCCGATGCCCCGCCTCTTATTCATGGCGTGATCGACTATCACGGTGAAATTGTGGTAGTTATAAATCTTCGGAACCACCTGAAAATGGAAGATCGTAGTATTCAACTCGACGATAGGTTTATCATAGTAAATACATCAAGCCGAAAATTAACATTGGTGGTTGATGAAGTCCAGGAGGTTTTGAAACATCCGGAAAAGGACATCAGCACGGCGGATGAAATTAACCAGGGGTTAAAAATCACCGGAATTTTGCGCGGCGACCGCGGCATTATTTTCATTTACGACCTCGAAAAACTGTTAAAACACATCGAAGGTATCAACCTGAAAGAATTGCTCGAATCAGAAGTGGCAGCTTAATCTCTTCGCTATGGATCGCACTGAATGCTTAAACGAAATAAGTTTTAATGTTGCCCGCTTACTGGGACTTCATTATCCTGAAAACAGGCTGAAAGACCTTGAACGCCTGGTACTTTCAGCCGCAAAAGAGCTTAAGCGTGAAGAAAATGTCGAAACTATAAACACCTGGCTTCGGGAATACCAGCTTCCAACCGATGAATTATTGATTTTATCCGAACACCTGAGGGTTGGCGAAACTTATTTCTTCCGCGAAGAAACAGCCTTAAGCCTTTTCCGGGAAGTTATCATACCGCAGATTATTAAGCAATGCCAGGATAAAGACAAGCATATCCGCATATGGAGTGCGGGCTGCAGTTCGGGCGAAGAGCCTTATACCCTCGCCATGATTTTGCACGAATGCATACCCGACATGAATAAGTGGAACATATCCATACTGGCCACCGATATCAGTTTGCTTGCATTAAACAAGGCCATACATGGCAAATATACTTCCTGGTCTTTCCGTCAAACGGATCAGGCTATTAAAGATAAATACTTTATTGCTCGCGGAAAAGAATGGGAGGTTATACCGGAAATCAAAAAAATGGTAACATTCGCCAGGCTCAATCTTGCCGATGATTCGTATGATGCGGCCGCCAGCAATTCGGACCATATGGACATGATTTTTTGCCGTAATGTACTGATGTATTTCACCCCTGAAAAGGCGAGTGCCGCAGGCTTACGGTTTTTCAATTCGTTGGTTGATAAAGGCTGGTTTATTTCAAGCCAGGTTGAGTTGAGCGAAGAGTATTTTAGCCCCTTTAAACGCATAAATTTCGATAAGGGGATTTTTTACCAAAAGGCTCCGAAACCGGCTTCCGCGAATCATTTTAATTTCTTTGATACAAAACTCATAGAAATAGAGGAGCCTGCAAAATACATTCCCGGAAGCATTAGCTTGCCTAAACCAATCCACCAGGTAGCAGAAGCGTTGGAGCAATTATCCGAAAAAGCAAATTCGCACGACCCCGAAAAACTTTTCTACAAGGGTCATTACCAGCAATGTGCCGATCAATGTCTGAAGGTATTTCATAAAACGCCTGACAATGTTAAAAATTTATTACTTTTAATTAAGTCGTATGCCAATATTGGTAAACTTGAGGAGGCAAAGACCTGGAGCGAAAAACTGCTTACAACTCAAAAATTATCAACCGATTCATACCAGTTTATTGCCACTATTTTTTCGGAACTGGGTGATTATGTCTCAGCCGAATCAGCACTCAAAAAAGCATTATACCTCGATCATAACAACGTGTCAGCACTGTTAGCCATGGGCAATGTGATGAAACGGCAAGGCAAAACCCAAGGCGCTTCAAGGAGTTTCGAAAAAGCGAACGAAATACTGGAAATGATGGATCACGATGCCCCTATTCCAGGTTTTGAAGGCCTTACCGCTGGAAGAGTTAAAGAAATGTTAGGTTTGTACATTAAATAAATTTGATGGAAAAAAATAAAAAAATAATGCTCGAAAGAGCTGCTGCTATTGCCGGGCGAAAGATCAACCTTAATCAAAACGCAGGCGAAACCCTTTCGGTTGTCGAATTTGGACTGGTTCCTGAACGCTATGCTGTAGCCGAACGTTTTG
>CAIXAQ010000675.1 GCA_903917425.1 uncultured Bacteroidales bacterium | reverse complement strand
GTGCCGCCCAGCGCAAGTTCAGCAAGATGGGGCAGGGTATTTTTAATGGCTCTCATTCCGTGATCCAACTGAGAAACATAACCCGAAAACTCCTGTCCCAAAGTGAGCGGTGTTGCATCCATCAAATGGGTGCGACCAATTTTTACAATGGATTTAAACTCTTCGGACTTGGCAGCCAGTGTATTGCGTAGTTTTTTAACTCCCGGAAGTGTTACATCGAGCAGCATTTTGTACGCGGCTATCGACATAGCTGTGGGGAAAGTGTCGTTGCTGCTTTGCGATTTGTTTACATCATCATTCGGATGCAAGGGGCTTTTACCTTCACCAAGCACACCGCCGGCTACCACATGCGCCCTGTTGCTGACGACCTCATTCACATTCATGTTGCTTTGAGTTCCCGAACCGGTTTGCCAAACAACCAAAGGGAATTGGTCATCGAGCTTGCCCTCCGAAATTTCGTCGCATACTTTCCCGATCAGGTCGCATTTTTCGGGCGAAAGCACACCCAGATCGCGATTGGTAAGAGCTGCTGCTTTTTTCAATATGGCAAACGCCTTTATGATTTCCAGAGGCATATGCCCTTCGCCTATGCAAAAGTTGTCTTTCGAGCGCTGGGTTTGAGCGCCCCAGTACTTGTCGGCTGGAACTTCTACAGGTCCCATGGTGTCTTTTTCGATGCGGTATTTCATTTTTTGAGATTTTTGAGAAGATTTTATTATTTGGTTAATTTAGTGGTCATTCAGTTGTTGTTGGACAACAGAGGTTGGATAATTTGGAGGATTGAGTAGTCATTCGGTAGTCATTCAGTTGTTGTTTGACGAGAGATTTTGGATAGTTTGGAGGATTGAGTTGTCATTCGGTGGTCATTCAGTAGTTGCTGGACGAGAGAGTTTGGATAATTTGGAGGATTGAGTTGTCATTCGGTGGTCATTCAGTTGTTGTTTGACGAGAGAGATTGGATAATTTGGAGGATTGAGTTGTCATGCAATTGTCATTCAATTGTTGAAGGTGGCGTTATCGAAGTTTGAAGAGTAGTCATTCGAGGTTTTTTGATGATTTGCCAATAGTATTTATATAATTGTTGAGCTTTACAGAAAGATCTTGTATATCCCCTATAAGTTCTTTATAAACTTCATCTGAAATCAGTTTTCGGCTATGGGCTTTTATAGTCCAGGTCCTGGTTTCGTAAAGTGAGCCGCGTGAATAGTAAAGAAAATTTTTAGAATCTTTAAAATGAAACCTTCCAAATCCCTCACTAATATTTGCACCGATTGAATCTGCGGCTTCTGCATATTGTTTGCCGATTGAATATTTTTCAAAGGAGTTCCATTTCATTACAACTTCCCAAACTTTTTCAGCCAGTTTCATTGCCAGTTGATAAACCCTTAAATCATCAATATCCATAATTTTCAAATTGCTTTTTATTCCAATTCCAATTATTTTATCAAAATAATGCCTTCATTTCCCCAAACCCCATTCCCAAACCCTACACAACTATTGAATGATTTTCGAATGACAACTGAATGACAACTGAATGACAACTGAATGACAATTTCCCACTACCCAAGCAACCTGTCAATTTCATCCACCGGCTGACCCAGCACTGCTTTATGATTTTTTATGACAATCGGTCTTTGAATAAGTTTTGGATTTTCGAGCAGAATAGTGATCCATTCTTCATCAGTAAAAGTCTTACCTTTCAGCTTTTCCTTAAACTCATCTTCCTGGGTGCGCACAATTTCTTCAGGCCGCATATTAAGTTTCATCAGCAAGTCTTTCAATTGTTCGCGCGTAAAAGGAGTTTTCAGGTATTCCACGACTGTGTATTCAAGACCTTTATCAGTAAGGTATTGCAGTCCGGCTCTCGATTTGCGGCATTTGGGGTTGTGGTAAATAGTTATCATGCTTTTCCTCCTGAAATTTCGAATTATTTTCAAAGATAAAAAAAGTTTCAATCTATTATGACAAAGTTTCAGTTGCCAAAAACAAGGAATGTTTTTTTTGATTCCGTTCCTTCGGTTTCATACCGTTTTACCAGGTGGAGGTTTGGATTTTGAACCAGGGATAATGAATCTGTCCGCTCTTCGACCACCGAAAACCAGTTATCCCAGATGATAAGTGAATTTGGATGAAGACCTTTTTCTGTGTTCAAATTGGTGAAACTACGATGTTTGGAGGTGTCGAACGGATTGATATTCAGCGAATAGTTAAGGTAAGGATTCGAGTAGTATAGAAATTTGTCCGGGTATTGTTTGTTTACATCAACCGCTATTTTGTTCATCAATTCCATTTCAGGGCTTCGGCGCAATTCTTTTTTAAAGTCGATGCTCGCGGGATTATGTAAGAAGGGGAAAACCAGGATATACCCGATAATGGGAACATAAACTAAAGCGTGAAACGGGAATTTCCCTTTTTGTTTCCAGCTGAGCAAGAAATTGAACCCGATAAGCGAAATGACTGACAGCAGCGGAACCATTGCGACAAGCACGCGGCTCATTCCCATCGAACCGAACAATCCAAATCCCCAACTGAAAATATGAAACAGAAAATAGGCCAGGAAACTTCCAAAAATTAAAATCAAAACTTCGGGTTTGAATGTAGGAATAGGCTGGATTTTTTTCGAAACGATACCCAGCAATATTGCAGCAATACCAACCATGCTCAGCATAAACAACGGCACTCCAAGCGTGATAAGTAATTGGGTAGGATAATGTGCGAAATCACCTTTCCCGTATGCACTAATAAGGTGATACGGTATTTCGGTAAATATCCAAAGGAAACTTTTTCCGGCAAAAAAGCCTATAAATGAGTATATTACATGTCCGGCAGAAAGAAGAATAATCGCCTTGTGATTTTTGTGTAAATAAAAATACAGGGCAAAAATCACCATGATGATCAGGCCTTCGGACCGCACGAAGGGTAAAAAAGATAACAAAAGGGCAGAAATCAGAAACTGCTTCCTGAGTACAAGGTAGACAGAAGCAATCAGTATCAGGCCAAAAAGTGGTTCGGTGTATCCCGAAAATAGCTTTACGAAGTAGGCCGGCGCGAAAAACACGAATACGATAGCCAGCCAGCCAAATTTCAGATCGAGTTTTTGGGCAATACGATAGGTAATCCAGGCCGAGAGCAAACCTGCCATCCCGTTAAAAAGCTTTATGCCTCCGAACCCGAACCTGGCGAATGGCGAAGCCAGCAGAGTGAAGAACGGTTTTGCCCAATGGTCGAGAAAGAAAGCAGGATATTGAAAGGCATAACGTGCATAATAATAGTGCATTATACTGTCGCCTGTATCGGCCTCGAAGGGAACAAAGACCGAAAAATATACAACAGGAATGGCTAAAATAACCATCAGGAAAATAGCAACAGATCCGGATGTTTTTGATGCTCCTATGCTCATCTTCTCGTTACATTGAATTTTGCCATACTCAATTTGGTTAATGTGAATCTCCCCTGCCAAATTCCATCAGGTAAGTCTTGATAAAATCATTCAGATCGCCATCGAGTACTTCGTAAGCGTTTGACGTTTCGTAGCCGGTACGTATGTCTTTTACCATCTTATAGGGATGCAGCACGTAATTGCGGATCTGGGATCCCCACTCAATTTTTTTCTTATTGCCTTCGATTTCGGCCTGCGCTTCTTTTTTCTTGCGAATTTCAATTTCGTACAACTGCGATTTCAGCATCTGTATAGCTTTATCGCGGTTTTGCTGCTGCGAACGGGTTACCTGGCATTCGACCACAATTCCTGAGGGTGCATGGTACAAGCGTACTGCTGTTTCAACTTTGTTCACATTCTGTCCGCCGGGACCGCTGCTGCGGAAAGTGTCCCAGCTAATATCGGCGGCACTGATCTGGATATCAATATTATCGTCAACCATGGGATAAACATACACCGAAGCGAAAGAGGTGTGCCGCCGGTTGGCCGAATCGAAAGGGGAGAGGCGTACCAAACGGTGAACCCCGTTTTCGCCTTTCAGGTACCCAAAAGCGTGGTCGCCTTCAATTTCGATTGAAACCGATTTTATTCCTGCTCCGTCCCCTTCATTCAAATCGAGTTCGCGCACTTTGTAATTGTTACGCTCGGCATAACGAATATACATGCGCATCAGCATTTGGGCCCAATCCTGGCTTTCGGTGCCACCGGCACCCGAATTAATCTGAAGAATGGCGCTGAAGCTATCTTCCTCGTTGCTGAGCATATTGCGGAATTCGAGGTCGTCGAATAGCTTTTCGGTCAGTTTGACGGCTGTATCTACTTCTTGTTCTGTGGCTTCGTCAAACTGGTAAAATTCGTAAAGAACCTGTAAATCGGCTAATGAAACCTCTGCATTCGTAAATGCATTGGTCCAGGTTTTTTTCTCCTGAATGGATTTGAGAACGACTTCTGCTTTCTTTGGATCGTTCCAGAAATCAGGAGCCTGGGTTATTTTTTCTTCTTCAGCGATGAGTTCAAACTTGGTATCCACGTCAAAGGAACCTCCTCAGCGCTTCGAGCCGCTTTGATAGTTCTTTTAGTGAGTCATTGTTAATCATAGAGTTACATTTTATTTATAAATCAAATATGCTGTTTTCGTGTAATTGTGCTGCAATCAGTGCCGGTTCAAAACCGCGTGAAGCTGCAAAATAGGCTGCTTTTTGCCGGTTCAGGATTGTGTCGCCTCCTAACTGATTCAGTTTTTTTTGTACTAATATCTTCAGAAAGCATTGATAATCATCACTATCTATTGTCAGCAAGGCTTGTTGTATAAATGCCGCTTCAATGGATTTGCTCCTGAGACCGGCAGCGATTTTCAATTTTCCCCAGCCGTTGATTCTGAATTTTCCGCCGGCATAATTTAATGCGAACCGTTTCTCGTTAATAAAACCTTCGTCAACAAGTTTGTCGATTAATTTGGCAAAAAAATTTTTGTCGATATTCCAGGATCGGAACTTCAGTTTCATTTCGCTTATGCAACGATCCTGAATGGCACAGTACTCAGATGCTTTCCGGTATGCCTGGCCGAAATCAAGTAATTGCCCGTTACCCTGATATGGCATAAAAATTAATAAAATTCAACCATATCGATATCGAATATCAATACCGAGTTGGCAGGAATGCCAGTCTTAGCCGTTGATCCGTATCCCAAAGCGGAAGGGATAAGAAGTTTAATTTTTCCTTTTACTCCAATGAGCTGCAGGCCTTCCTGCCAGCCTTTTATAACAGAAGTAAGTTGTAATGTAGACGGCTGTCCTGATGTTGACTTGTCGAAAACAGTGCTATCGGTGAGGGATCCTACGTAATTTACCGTAACAGCAGAATTTATATTCGGATGATTTGCCCCGCCCGGTTTATCGATAATGTAATACAAACCAGATGAGGATGATTGGGCCGTTTGACCGGTGGCAGTAAGATAATCTTCAATTATTTTTTTGTCGATAGGGCCGTAGTCGACCACATCTTCCTGGCACGATGCCGCTAATACAAGCAAAAGTATAAACGAAAGGATTTTGCGAAACATAGTTTTGAATTGGTATTTTGGGGCAAAGTTAAAGCTTTGAAGCATT
>CAIXAQ010000674.1 GCA_903917425.1 uncultured Bacteroidales bacterium | reverse complement strand
CACGAAATTACCGGCTATATTACCACACGTACCGGCGAAGATGCCAATGTAATATGGGGTGACGGACTGGACGAAAACCTGGATGATGAAATTTCGATAACCATAATTGCTACCGGGTTTAACAGGCCTGTTGTCACAAAACATCATCTCGACGAAACTCAGAATACTTTTTCCGCGTTACACGCACCTAAGGTTGAAGCCATTACTGAGGTGCAAATGGTTGAGAATGTGGCACCTGTAAAAGTGACTGAAGAAGTTGCCAGGATGATGCCCGAAATTACTGTCAATAGCATTCCTTTATCGCTTTTCAATACAAAGGAAACAGAAAAACCAGCACAGCTTACCGAAGTGAAATTCCAGAATCCGGAACCGGTCGAGATAAAATCTTTCTTTCGCCCGCAACCCGAATTTGAAATTGTCATGCCTGCTCCAAAACCTGAAGTGAAAGCAACTGTTTATATTACAACGGATGCGGAGAAACCCCGCCTTCAGAAGGAAGAACAGACGCATAATGAGCGCAAAGACAAACTTCACAGTATGAGTCGCAAGCCTGCAACCATGTCGGAAGTAGAAGAATTGGAAAGAGTGCCTGCCTACATGCGCCGCAATGTAGAACTTCCTGATGCAAGCCAGTCGAACGAAAACCCGCCTTCACGCTATTCGCAGGGACCTGACAGGGGTAACAACAACGGCCTCAGGGAAAATCCATTCCTTTTTGATAATGTTGACTAAAAAATGTCTTCTATGGGACTCGAAATACTGATCAATGAGGATATCAAGCAAGCCATGATCTCCAAGGATAAGGCTAAACTTGAAGCTTTGCGTGCTATAAAGGCCGCCCTGTTACTCGAAAAAACGGGGAAAGATGTTACAGGAGGTATTATTCCCGAAACCGTGGAACTTAAGCTATTGCAACGCCTTGTAAAACAGCGTCGTGAGAGTGCCGATATATACATTGCCAAAGGACGTCCCGACCTGGCCGAACCCGAAATCTTCCAGGCTTCCATTATCGAAAAATACCTGCCCGAGCAACTGAGTGATGAGGATATAACCGCTATTGTTGCTAAAGTCATAGCCGAGACCGGTGCCACAAGCGTTAAAGACATGGGCAAAGTAATGGGAATGGCAACCAAACTGGTTGCCGGTAAAGCTGATAATAAGATGATTTCGGAGATTATTAAGAAATTGCTTCCCTAAACCACACTTAATTATAGTACGCTTTTTAAAAACCCTGTTATACAATAGCAGGGTTTTTGGGTTTAAGTTGTCCGCTATTGTCGGCTGAGATGCGGTTCTTGCTCAACTTTGAAGAATTGATTATCTTTACAAAAAAATCAATGTCATGAATACATCAACGATCCGACAAAAATTGTATGAATATATCAGGGTGGCAGACGATAAAAAAGTAAAAGCTATCTATGCGATAATTGAAAGTGATATGGATGGATTATACGAATGGTGGAAAGATAAGGATTTGATTGCTGAACTCAATTCCTGTTCTGCCAATTTAAAGAGTGGGGAGGATAAGGGATCTTCTTGGGAAGAAGTTAAAGATGAACTATTAAATAGCCGGGAAACATCCACTCAAAATGGATTGTAAAATCATATTGTCGAAAGCAGCCATTCAAGAAATACAAACATCCTATCAATGGTATGAAGAACGTTCGGCGGGTTTGGGTAAGCAATTTGTCAATTACCTTGATGCTACCATTAAATTAATAACATTAAATCCAGAAGGTTTTCCGATAAAAGTAGGCTCATACAGGGAAATTATTTTTAGCAAATTCCCCTATTTAGTTGTTTATGAGTATGTAAAAGAGGAACATGTAATTTTTATATTGCATATTTTTCATACCAAACGAAGCCCGGTACATAAATATAAAAGGAAATAAATTATCAAAAATGATTTTGCACCCGAATTAATTTCATATTTGACTGCCAACTTTTATCAGCTGTTGAAACAGATTTTACCGGTACTCATCTAAAAAGATGATGCGCACCAAAGGTTTATTTATAGTATTAGATGCAGATTCTAACTTTGAACTACTTCCAATAGGTATAGCTGAAGGTTTCAGTGCGAGGCTTGGCCTCGTCACTGGCCTTTTGTACAATCGATATCAGCAGACCTTTCTCGTTGTATTTATAATCGGTCACATAGGTGGCAGGATATGCGGCACAACCTGAACGTTCTTCCTTAACCAGCCTGTTTCCGGCATTGTAAGTATACTTAATGTTTTGGCAGTCAGATGTTTCAGTTATAAGCCTTTTTGCATCATCATAGGTATATTTTTTAGTAGAACCATAGTCTCCATATAAGGTGCTTTCAATAAGCAAACCATCGGCATTGAATTTAAGGCTCTCAAAAAGTTTTTCTTTTTCATTATCCACAGCATAATAGCTTTCAGACAGTTTATCCCCTGCATATACCCTGCGGTAGTTCTCGGTCTTTTCTTTAGTCTTTACTTTGGTCACATATCCATGGCTGTCGTAGGTAGTCTTTTCCTTTTCACCTGAGGAGTACACAATAGTTACGGGCAAGCCGTTTTCGAACAGGAAAATCCTGCCATCCTCCGGGGTCTTCATCGAATCGTTCACGCTGGCAAGCCCTTCAGAGTAGTAAGCAAGTGTCTGCCCTTTTGAATTTT
>CAIXAQ010000673.1 GCA_903917425.1 uncultured Bacteroidales bacterium | reverse complement strand
GATAAAACCGGCAATATTTTGAATCACTTATACACCGAAAATGATCTGCAAAATAACACGGTGCTTTCACTTTGCAACGATAACAACCAAAGTATCTGGGTAGGCCTCGATAACGGAATTGACAATATCTCATTCAACAACCCTGTTGATATTTATCCCGGGCGAAACGAAGCTCTGGGGGCAGTTTATACAGCTATCCTCAAAGAAAACACTTTGTATATAGGCACCAACAGGGGTATTTTCACATATTTAAAAGAAGGAGATCAGTTCTTCTTCCATGGATTCCTTCAAAATTCGCAGGGCCAGGTCTGGCAACTCAAGGATATTGACGGAACTTTATTTTGTGGTCACACTGACGGAACTTTTATAATCGAAAACAATATTTTACGTAAAATCTCCGACGTCAGGGGGGGGTATATGATACAGAAAATATTGCTCAAAGGAGTTGAATACCTGATTCAAAGTTCGTACACCAGCCTGGTGATTTATAAAAAGGCGGGAGACTCATGGGTGTACAGCCACCAGGTGAAGGGCTTCCTGGAGCCGGCCCGGTTCATTGAAGCTGATCATCTTGGTAATATCTGGATTGGTCATTCGGTTAAGGGCTTGTACCGGGTTCGACTGTCCGATTCGCTCGACAAAGTAGCTGAACAACAAACCTTTACAAATAATAAAGACGGATTGCCCGCAAATAGTAATATCAGGGTTTTTAAAATAGCTAACCGGGTAGTGTTTTCAAATGGCGAAATGCTTTACACCTGGGACGATATAAAACATAAGATAATTCCTTATACTGATATCAATACCAAACTGGATGGTTTTGAGTCGACAACTTCGATCACAGTTATTGATGAAAATAATTATTGGTTTACCACCAAATCAGAAGCAGCACTTTTCGAATGGAAGGGAAACATGCCCGAAATGTTTTACCGGCTCATTCTTAACCAGTATAACTTAAGTTTGGTTGATGGTTATGAAAACATCGTCCCGCTTACAGAGAACCTGCATTTGATCTGCCTTGACAACGGTTTTGCCATATTTAAGAAAAATGTTGCATCAGCAGCAAATACAAATAAATCAATACTTCTCATCAGAGATTTCATTTGCTGGGATGCAGCCGGAAACCGGTTAAATATTGAGCCATCAGGCAGTTCAGTTTCTGTAAAAAATGCATATAATAACATCACAATTTCATTTTCTACAATTAAAAACCCATGTTCCCGGAAACTCTATCAATTTAAGCTCGATGGAATTGACAATGATTGGAGTAAATGGTCCGACATAGCGGAAGTTAATTACACACGTTTGCCTGTAGGTAAATATACTTTTAAGGTACGAACTCTAACCTCAAACGGAGCTGTAGCGGAACCGGTTATCCTTTCATTTAAAGTTAAACCTGCCTGGTATGCCTCAGTACTGGCAACCTTCCTTTATATTCTTATAGGACTGGGAGGAATCCTGGTGAGCCAGTATCTGTATCGTAAGCGGCTGGCAAAGCATCATGACCGCCTGTATCTGGTAGCAGAAGGGAAACGAAAAGCAGAAAAAGAATATTCGGAAAAAGAGATCATGAAACTTCATAATGATAAGCTTCAATCTGAAATATCGCATAAAAACATTCAACTTGCCGATTCCACCTTGTCGATTATCAAGAAAAATGAGGTACTTATCGAAATCAAGGATGAGTTGGAGAAACAAAAGGAGGAACTGGGTTCACGCTACCCGGCAAGGTACCTACAGCGCTTAACAACACTTATTGACAAAAATATTTCGAATGATAACGATTGGGAAATATTTGAATCTTTGTTCGATCAGGCACATGAAAACTTTTTTAAACGGCTGAAACAATCCTTTCCTGACCTTACGCAAAGTGATCTTAAGCTATGTGCTTACCTCAAGCTTAACCTTTCATCCAAAGAGATTGCCCCTTTGTTGAATATTTCCATCCGCGGTGTCGAAATCCGCAGGTACAGGCTTCGAAAAAGACTTTCACTTAATTCTGACGAAAACCTGGTGGAATTTATCATGCAGTTTTAACTTATTCTGAATTTAAAAATTGGGCCCTGGTAAAATGAAAAGGGTGGTAAACTTTAAGAGCAGCAGACCGGTTTGGATATTCTTGAAGAACTTTCACAGAATTCGCCCATGCAAAGCAGCTACAAAAAGTAAAAACATCCGACAAGAACCTTAGTAAACCCAATAAAAATTCAACTATCAATTGCCTGTTTTTACGTTTTTTAATGAAAAAATAAATAATTTCTGTTTTCTATTTGAAAAACATCTGTTTTTCATCGTAACTTTATAACAATAATTTAAAACCGTTTGTTTTTCACTTCATCACCGGATGATTTTAAAAAAAAAATAAAGTCATTTAATTAAATCAATAAGCATCTTTATATCAATTAGATAAGACTCAATTTATTTAGCCTGATGTACTGATGTATAGGTACTGGAACCATGCTTCAAATCCATGTAGTAATCATGATG
>CAIXAQ010000672.1 GCA_903917425.1 uncultured Bacteroidales bacterium | reverse complement strand
GGCTCAAAAAGAAGCCCCGCGATATGGAATGGCTTCGTGAAATCGATCATCCCGCAGAACAGGTAGTTACGATAGCCTACTATTCGCTTATTGATATTTCGGAACATGGTACTTCAAAAATAACTATCAGCGACAATTCAAACTGGTATCCAGTGTTAGAGGTTACTGACCTTGTAATGGATCATATGGATATTCTGACCAGTGCGCTCGAACATCTCAGGGTTGAGTTATTAAATAAACCCATAGGGTTTGAGCTTTTACCTGATAAGTTTACTCTTTCGCAGATGCAAAAACTGTATGAAGTAATCCTGGGAACCACATTTGATAAACGCAACTTCCGGAAAAAGATTTCGAGCATGAAATACCTGATACCGCTGAACGAAAAACAAGTAGGCGTGGCACATAAACCTGCCCGACTTTATATCTTCAGCCGCGAGGTATATACGAAAACGAGAAAAGATAATTTTGATTTTTCTGTTTAGGTCGGGGGGGGATCGTTAATAGAAAATGGAAAATAGTTATTCGTTATTCGGAAATTATCAATTATCCATTGTCAATTGTTAATTGCCTATTAAACTATTTCCACAATTTTCATCGTTGTTCCACGGAATATAAAAGAATCGCCTTTCTTGAGTCCTTTCATGGCTACAACCAAAGGAACTACAGGAGATACCACATAAACTACCTGATCGTCAATTACAATTTTGCCTATTCCTACCAGGATATAAAGTGTCTGAGTATCAAGAATAATTAATGCGCCGGGTTCAATTTTTGATGAGGCTGTACCAGGTTTAATCTGCCGGATATAACGCAGTTCCTCCTCAGCAGCCGACAACTGCTGAGCAAGCATATCACGTTTCCGCATAAGCTGCGCCCTGAAAGAATCATACCTGTCCCTGGGTGCGCCATACTCATTGGCTCCCTGTTGTGCATCGTTCATGGCTGCCAGCGTATTGGCTTTCGATTCCTCTTTGAGCTCGATGCATCTGGCAAGTAATTTATCTTTCAGACTGATATTTAACGACATAATTGAGTATATTATTCCTTTTGAGGAATTATTTCACATGCGTAAAGATAATTCTTTTCTCAAATGGTACATTTGCATTTATGATTTCCCGGAAATCTTAAATCAGGAATTCTTTACCATAAGCTAACATTGTATCATGCTGATATTTCTCAGACCATCTACTGACCCCTACCTCAATATTGCTGCTGAAGAGTATTTTGTAAAAAATTCTACAGAGGATATGTGCATGCTGTGGATCAATGAAAAAGCGGTGATCATCGGGAAGCACCAGAACGCTTATGCAGAAATAAACTATCCTTATTTGTGCACTCACCATATTCCCGTTATCCGGCGGATCAGTGGCGGTGGCGCCGTTTATCATGATAAGGGTAATGTGAATTTTACTTTTATCCAAAAAACAGGAAAAACCAACCCGGTAGACTTTAACCGTTTTACTTCGGTTATTGTAAATTTTATGCAAAGCATTGGTATTGAAGTAAATGTGAGTAAAAGAAATAGTTTATTTATTGGCGACAAAAAATTTTCGGGTCATGCTGAACATATATTTCACGAAAGGGTTTTACATCATGGAACTATTCTTTTCAACACAGATCTGGATGTTTTGCAACAGAGTTTAAATCCAGCCAAGGAATACCCTGGAAAGGCGATGGCATCAGTGAGAAGCAATGTAGTGAACATTGCCTCCCTCCTATCTGAAAATATTAACATTCAACAATTTACAGATCTTTTTGCATCCTGGTTATTCGATTTCTTTTCTCCGGGTTGTAAATTGTATTCACCTTCAAATGAAGAAATGGAAACTATTGCATCCCTTGCGGAATCAAAATACAAAACATGGGAATGGAATTTCGGGTATTCGCCGGCATACAGTTTTAATGCAGATATCCTGATGTTAAATGGCTTATTTCCAATTAGTATGAAGGTTGAAAATGGAAAATTTATTCAAATTGATCTGCCAGTTGATCCGAAGATAACTCCAATGGCACTTATATTAAAAAGTCTTATTGGAGTGTTGCACAAGGAGGAAGAAATTGATAAATTTGTAGAGAAAAATTTACAAAGCCTTGAATTCGCCGGGATAAACACGGACACACTAAGAGAAGCATTTTTTAAATAGCACCTTTTCATTAAAAATACCATCAACGAATACTTTATTTTTCATTTT
>CAIXAQ010000671.1 GCA_903917425.1 uncultured Bacteroidales bacterium | reverse complement strand
ATGATCGAGAGATCAGGCTTTCATGAATTAAAATGTGTTATTACCATTAACCTTACGTGAAATGGCTAAATTGACAAAAAATCAAAAACTGGCTTTAGCTAAATACGACAAGGACGCTACCTATACACTAGCTGATGCTGCGCGTATTGTCAAAGACATAACTACCTCGAAATTCGACGCTTCTGTTGATATTGATGTACGTCTTGGCGTTGACCCGCGAAAAGCCAACCAGATGGTTAGAGGTATTGTTACCTTGCCGCATGGAACCGGGAAAACTGTAAGTGTTCTCGTGCTTTGTACTCCTGATAAGGAAGAAGAAGCAAAAGCTGCCGGAGCTGATTATGTAGGACTTGACGAGTATATCCAGAAGATTAAAGAAGGATGGACAAACGTTGATGTTATTATTACTATGCCTAGCATTATGCCCAAAGTCGGTGCTCTTGGCCGCATACTTGGTCCCCGTGGCCTTATGCCAAACCCCAAGACCGGTACCGTTACTATGGATGTAGGAAAAGCTGTGCAGGAAGTGAAAGCGGGTAAAATCGACTTTAAAGTTGATAAATTCGGTATCATTCATGCTGGTATTGGCAAAGTATCTTTTGAACAGGATAAACTTATTGATAATGCCAAGGAATTACTGGCAACTATCGTTAAGCTAAAACCTTCTTCAGCCAAGGGTACTTACGTAAAAAGCGTCTTCATGTCGAGTACTATGAGTCCTGGTATACGTATCGATGAGAAATCGGTAAAATAGAAATTCCGGTAACATTAAGTACTTGATCTTTAAAGAACAAAACTCGCTATGAAAAGAGAAGACAAGAGTCAACTTATAGCAAACCTGACAGAGGAATTGAAAGCTGCCAAGTATTTGTATATCACTGATATATCAGATATGAATGTTGAAAAAACAAGCAAGCTTCGCCGTCTCTGTTTTAAAAGGGATGTTAAGTTGGTCGTAGTTAAAAACGCATTGCTTCAAAAAGCAATGGAGAAGTCCGGCAAGGACTTTGGGACTCTGTACGATGTTCTGAAAGGTCATACCTCAATCATGATCGCTGACCAGGGGAGTACTCCTGCCAAGTTGATCAAGGATTTCAGGAAAACATCCGATAAACCTATTTTGAAAGGCGCTTATGTAGAAGAAATGACCTTTATTGGTGATAGTCAGCTTGACGCACTCATGGCAATTAAGACCAAAAACGAACTTATTGCCGACGTGATTGCATTACTGAATTCACCAGCGAAAAATGTTATTTCTGCACTTCAATCCGGTGGGCAAAAATTATCAGGTGTACTCAAGACCTTGTCCGAACGTCCTGCATAATATCAGGAAACGTACAAAAAAGAAAAAATCAATTATTGTAAAACACTAAAACAACAAATAAAATGGCAGACTTGAAAGCTTTCGCTGAACAGTTAGTTAATCTGACAGTAAAAGAAGTAAATGAGCTTGCTCAGATACTTAAGGACGAATACGGAATTGAACCTGCAGCTGCAGCTCCCGTAGTGATGGCTTCGGCAGGTGCTGACGCTCCTGTAGTTGAAGAGCAAACTGAATTCAACGTAATTCTTAAAAGCGCTGGTGCAGCCAAACTGGCTGTAGTTAAACTGGTAAAAGAGTTGACCAGCCTTGGCCTCAAAGAAGCAAAAGACTTAGTTGACGCAGCTCCAAAGGCTATTAAAGAAGGTGTATCTAAGGACGAAGCAAACGCCCTGAAACAACAACTCGAAGACGCTGGTGCTGAAGTTGAGATAAAGTAAATATTGCTATTTGGACTACAATTACCTAACAGACTGCTTATCTGCGCTTTACGCATAGATAAGTAGTTTGTTTTCTTCCCGATTTTCATATCGGGATTAATTGTTTAAAAATACTCTGTTTATTTAAATCTATAATTTCATGGCTTTGGCTTCACAAAAAACTGAACGAAGTAGCTTCGGAACAACAAAAATTAAGGCTGTTTATCCTGATTTTCTCGAAGTACAAATAAAGTCATTCCAGGACTTCTTCCAACTGGAGACAAATCCTGACAATCGTGTTAAAGAAGGTCTTTTCAAGGTCTTCTCGGAAAACTTTCCGATAACCGATGCCAGGAATAATTTTGTTCTGGAGTTTCTCGATTATTTTGTCGATCCTCCCCGTTATTCTATCGAGGAGTGTATCGAAAGAGGGCTGACCTACAGTGTTCCTCTGAAAGCAAAACTCAAACTCTTCTGTACCGATCCCGATCACGAAGATTTCGAAACCATCATACAGGATGTCTACCTGGGAATGATCCCATACATGACACCCAAAGGCACATTTGTAGTAAATGGCGCCGAACGTGTGGTTGTATCGCAATTGCACCGTTCGCCAGGGGTATTTTTCGGTACGAGTTTTCATACCAATGGCCAGCAATTATACTCGGCCAGGATTATACCTTTTAAAGGTTCGTGGATGGAGTTTACCACCGACATCAACCACGTGATGTATGCTTACATCGACCGGAAAAAGAAATTACCCGTGACAACCCTGCTGCGGGCAATCGGTTATGAAAGCGATAAAGATATTTTAGAAATTTTTAATCTTGCCGAGGAAATTAAAGTCAGCAAGGCAGGATTAAAAAAATATGTAGGACGTAAACTTGCCGCCAGGGTTCTCAGAACCTGGGTTGAAGATTTCGGTGATGAAGATACAGGAGAAGTTGTATCCATCGAACGTACGGATGTTATTATTGACCGCGAAACCGTTCTCGAAAATCAGCATATCGATATGATTGTGGATGCCGGTGCCAAATCAATACTTTTACACCGCGATGACATCAACTCGCAGGATTTTTCGATCATATTCAATACTTTACAAAAGGATACTGCTAACAGCTCGAAAGAAGCTGTCGAATATATTTACCGTCAGTTGCGTAACGCCGAACCCCCTGATGAAGAAACAGCACGCGGCATCATTGAAAAACTGTTTTTCTCTGACAAGCGTTATGATTTAGGCGATGTTGGCCGATACAGGATCAACAAAAAACTTTCATTGGACATTCCGCTCGAAACAAAAGTTCTTACTAAAGAAGACCTTATTTCGATCATCAAATACCTGATTGGTCTCATAAACTCGAAAACAGACATCGATGATATTGATCACCTCAGTAACCGTCGTGTACGAACTGTAGGTGAGCAGTTATACAACCAGTTTGGTGTTGGTTTGGCCCGTATGGCCCGTACTATCAGGGAACGTATGAATGTACGTGACAATGAAGTATTTACACCAATGGATCTGATTAATGCCAAGACTTTATCGAGTGTTATCAACTCTTTTTTTGGCACCAACCAGTTATCACAGTTCATGGATCAGACAAACCCGCTGAGCGAAATTGCTCACAAACGCAGGGTGTCTGCCTTAGGACCAGGAGGTCTTTCGCGTGAAAGAGCCGGTTTCGAAGTACGCGACGTTCATTATACTCACTACGGTCGCCTGTGTACCATTGAAACACCCGAAGGTCCGAATATTGGTCTTATTTCATCACTGTGTGTGTTCGCAAAGATCAATAAACTTGGATTTATTGAAACTCCCTATAAAAGTGTAGTTAATGGCAGGGTCGATTTGACCGAAACCAAATACATGAGTGCTGAAGAGGAAGAAAATAAAATTATTGCCCAGGCTACCACCCCTATTGATGATTCAGGCGAGTTCCTGGAAGAT
>CAIXAQ010000670.1 GCA_903917425.1 uncultured Bacteroidales bacterium | reverse complement strand
TGGAAGTAATTGAAATTCTCGAAATCTGCAGGGCTTTTATCGGCGGATGCCTCCAGCGCATTTGTGGCTTCATCTAATAAAAACGGGAGTAACAGCGCAACCTGGTACTCTTTACTCATATTTTCGGCTTTGTAGCATTCCCCCTGGTAAATTGGTTGCGACTTGGGTGTGAGTTTTTGTGCTGAATCCGATGTGTTTTTTGCTGCTGTAACTATAACGTCACTGGCAGCTGATTTATGCAATTTCAGAATCATTCCGGCTTTAAGCCCGCCACTCAACGAAGGATTCAGTTCGATAAGATTGTCGACTGTGGTGTTATGCGCTTTGGCAATACTATAAAGAGTTTCCCCCGTTTTTACTGTAATTTCCTGGGGATCGGCTTCTGCTTTGACTGCTTTCGCATCGGGGACTTCCGTTATTACAGGTTTGTTTTCTGTTTTATGGGTAGGGATTTTAATCTCCATCCCTTTCTGCAGGCTGGTTAAACCGGGGTTCGCTTTCAGAATATCCTCAACAGTGAGGTTATATTGCTTCGAAATGCCATACAAGGTTTCCTGCTTTTTAACTTCATAAACGATAAAATCCTGCTTTTCGGAAGTTGTAATTTGTTCTTTTTGGCTTACGGGCGCTTTTGGCTGTTCTTTTTGAATTTCAGCGGGTTTAGTCTGTCCTTTCCCGGTTTCGGCAGGTATTTCCGGCTCTTTTGGTGCCTGGGTCTTAACAGTTTCAGCTTCTGATGTTTCAATAATTGGTTTTTGCGGGATACGCAATACCATATCGGGTTTTATGCCTTTTTCAACCGAGGGGTTTTCGCTTTTCAGTTCCTCAATAGTCACATTATAGGCTTTTGCAACAGTTGCAAGCGTTTCGCCCTGGATAACAAAATGGATGTAGTAGGGTTTTCCTTTATAATTCTCGATAACTGAAGATCGTTTACTGATAACATCCTGCGCCTGCAAGTGAAAAGGTGCAAAAACTGTAAAGATTAGCAGGGTAAGAATCAAGCTGGAGCGCATGGTATAGGTCTTTGTTGCAGAATTATATTTTTTGCGGTTTACAATTGTGGATTGCGGATTGGGGATTTCGGATTGGGGATTTACGATTTCGGATTGGGGATTTACGATTTACGACTTACGATTAACGATTAACGATTAACGATTAACGATTTTCCATTATCCATTGTCCATTATCCATTGTCCATTACCCCCGATTACTCCCACTCAATAGTCGCCGGTGGTTTCGAGCTGATATCGTACACCACGCGGTTGATTCCTTTCACTTTATTGATTATTTCGCTCGAAACTGCCGAAAGAAATTCATAAGGCAAATACGCCCAGTCTGCCGTCATTCCATCAGTTGAAGTAACAGCCCTCAGAGCAACTACATTTTCGTAGGTTCGTTCATCGCCCATTACGCCGACGGATTGTACCGGGAGCAACATGGTTCCGGCCTGCCAGACTTTGTCGTATAAGCCGTTGTTTTTCAGTCCGTTGATAAATATTGCATCGGCTTCCTGGAGGATGGCTACTTTTTCGGGGGTAACATCGCTCAGGATGCGTATTCCAAGTCCCGGACCGGGGAAAGGATGCCGTCCAAGTATGGTAGGGTCGATGCGTAATGTATTTCCCACGCGACGGACTTCATCTTTGAAAAGGCTTTTCAACGGTTCTACCACTTTCAGTTTCATAAAATCGGGTAATCCACCCACGTTGTGATGGCTTTTGATGGTAGCTGAAGGGCCTTTAACTGATATCGATTCGATCACATCAGGATATATAGTGCCTTGCGCCAGCCATTTTACATTTTCGATGCGATGCGCTTCCTGGTCAAAAACCTCGATAAAGGTGCGGCCTATTGCTTTGCGTTTTGCCTCGGGTTCGGAAATGCCTTTCAACGCGTCGAGGAAACGCTTGCCCGCATCCACTCCTTTTACATTCAAACCCATGTGCTGGTAGGAATCGAGCACCGACTGAAATTCATTTTTACGCAACAGGCCGTTATCAACAAAAATACAATACAAGTTCGAGCCTATCGCTTTATGCAGCAAAACCGCGGCAACCGTGCTGTCAACACCTCCCGAAAGGCCAAGTACAACCTTATCCCCGCCAAGCTGAGCTTTTAATTCAGCAACGGTAGTTTCCACAAAAGCCAGAGGCGTCCAGTCCTGGCTGCAAGCGCAGATATCGGCAACAAAATTATGCAGCAAAATGGTCCCATCCACGCTGTGATATACCTCGGGGTGGAATTGAATTCCGTAAGTAGGTTCGCCCTGAATACAAAATCCTGCCACATTTACATCGGGTGTGCTGGCTATAATCCGAAAGTTTTCGGGGATTTCGAGTATCGTATCCCCGTGGCTCATCCAAACCTGGCCTCCATCAGTCATACCTCGTACCAACTCATTCGGATGATCGATAAACGAAAGATTGGCTCTGCCGTATTCCCTTATCCCGGAAGGAACGACTGTGCCGCCATCAGTAAGTGCCAGATATTGAGCACCGTAACAGACACCGAGTATCGGAAATTTTCCTCTGAATTTGGATAAATCGGGTGCCGGTGAATTTTCGTCACGCACCGAAAAAGGGCTGCCCGAAAGGATCACGCCTTTAATATGTGCGCCAATTTCAGGAATATGATTGAAAGGATGTATTTCACAGTAAACATTGAGTTCGCGTATCCGGCGGGCTATGAGCTGCGTATATTGCGAACCGAAATCGAGGATCAGAATGGTTTCGTGCATAATGCAAAGGTAAAAAGAAAGCAGGAAGAAACGGCAGCAATAATGGAGCAAAATAAACCCGTTTTATATAATTTGTATCCTGAATTTTGCGTTTCAAGCTTGAATGATTATATTTGTTAACGATAGATAAAGGACATATTTATGAAAAATCTCTTTCTTACTTTGTTGTTAACAATCAGTCTGTTAATAGTCAATGCACAGTACAAACATTCGCTTGGACTGGCTATCGGGCGACCCTCAGGAATATCGTACAAAGCATTTGTTTCACGTTTTAACGCACTGGATTTCACGGTTGGAGGATCCACTAATTATTATATTGTTGCCGCCACTTTCCAGTTTCACGCACCACTCGATCATAATATGACCTGGTACTGGGGACCGGGTGTTCATGCGGGATCCTGGAATGAACATGAAAACGCGGAAGGTGTCTTTATGGGAGTTGACGGTGTGATAGGGATGGAACTTGTACCTGATATGCCTTTTGCTTTTTCGGTAGATTTAAGGCCGGGCGTGAACTTTACCGGAAATGAATGGGACAATGAAAAACATTGGTTTTTT
>CAIXAQ010000669.1 GCA_903917425.1 uncultured Bacteroidales bacterium | reverse complement strand
CCTTCTTACATAAGGTATAACATCCTGAAACAGATCAGTGAGGAGTTATTGTCACAACGCGAGGAATTTGCCAAACTTATCACACTCGAATCGGGCAAACCCATCCGATATTCGTTGGCCGAAGTGGATCGTTCCATACAGACCTTTGTAGTAGCCGCCGAAGAGAGTAAGCGGCTGCCATCCGAATACTTCAGCCTCGACTGGACCAAAGCCGGTGCGCAAAAGGAAGGATTAGTGAAATATTTTCCGATTGGAATTGTTGCCGGAATTTCACCGTTCAACTTTCCGCTTAACCTGGCGGTCCACAAAATTGCCCCTGCCATCGCGGCCGGGTGCCCAATAATCCTGAAACCTTCGAGCCTGACCCCCTTATCAACATTATTGCTGGCAAAAATCATCGACAATTCAATCTTACCAAAAGGCGCTATTTCAATCTTGCCCATGGACAGACGCACAGGAAACAGGCTTGTTACCGATGAGCGGATAAGTTTGCTGTCGTTTACCGGTTCGCCCGAGGTGGGATGGAAAATGAAACGTGAAGCCGGAAAGAAAAAAGTAGTTCTTGAGTTGGGCGGAAATGCGGGAGTTATCGTTTCGCATGGTACCGATCTGGATTCTGCTATCACAAAATGCGTGGCCGGAGGCTTCGCTTATTCGGGCCAGGTTTGCATTCACACCCAACGAATTTACGTTATTCAGGATTTGTACGATGCTTTCATTGAAAAATTTGTTGAAAAGGTGAAACAATTAAAACCGGGCAATCCTTTAAATCCGGAAACGGATATAGCCGTTATGATAGATGAGGAAAATGCCGAAAGAGTCGAAAACTGGATTGCCGAAGCTGTCGGAGGCGGAGCGAAAATACTGGTTGGCGGGAAAAGGGTGGATCGCTTTATGCAACCAACCGTTTTGACCCGGACCCACGAAGATATGCTGGTCTGTTCCGGTGAAGTCTTTGGCCCGCTGGTAGTAATTGAGCCGGTAAAAACTTTTGCAGAAGCCATTGACAGGGTAAATTCAGGAAAGTACGGATTGCAGGCAGGTGTCTTTACCGATAGCATTTCAGAGATGAATCAGGCATTTGATAAATTATGCGTAGGCGGGGTTATCATTAACGATGCACCCACCTTTAGGGTCGATCATATGCCGTATGGAGGTGTAAAGGAATCCGGTCTGGGACGTGAAGGCGTTAAATACGCTATTCTGGATATGATGGAATCCCGGCTATTAGTAAAGAATTGCTGATTTTATTGAATCATTTTCTCAACCGTTTCAGTGTATTTTTTTACAAGCGGGATCACGGTTGGAGCAATCTGCGAAACCGGTTTATACAGAACGGAGCCTTTTTTGTGCCCGGTAGTAAACAGACTACCCTGGGGGTCAACACGGGCAAACAGCAAAAAGATAAAACTGGCGATCAGCAATCCCTTTGCTATTCCAAACACTGCCCCGGCCAGGCGATTTACAATTCCTAGACCGACGGTTTTAACAACCCCGGTCATGAAACGGCCAAGCAGGAAAATAAGCACAACGACAAGTATAAATGTAACGAAATATGCAATTAATTTGATGTTGCTGCTCTGCATACCCATATCGTTCTTTAGCCAGTTGGCCGTTAATTCCGAGAAATGCGAAGCTGCATAAAACCCCAGAACCAACCCGGCCAATGTTGCGATACTGATTATAAAACCACTGGCAAATCCTTTATAGGCAAAGTAAAACAGGAAAAGGCCAAGGATGATATCTAATGTGGACATTTTTTTAGGATTGTGGATGTTGGATGGGAGATGTCGGATTGCGGATTGCGGATGTTGGATGGGGGATGGGAGATGCAGTGTTCATAAATTCTCTCGCCTTGTCGCCCCTCACCTTTTCGTCCCTCACCTTGTCGTCCCTCACCTTGTCGCCCCTCGCCCTTTCCCCTTGTCGCCTCTCGCCTTCTCGCAATATCACCCTTCGCCTTGTCACCCCTAAGCCCAAAAACCTAAACCCCAAACCCTTTCTTCGGTTTCAGTTTTTTTGTCAGTTCTGAAGTAAATACAAAATCCTGTAATTCTTTATTTTCGGTATAAAGGATATTATGTTTATCTCCTTCCCACCATATTTTCCCCTGGTAAATGAAATAGATCTTTTCGCCGATTTCGAGAACCGAATTCATATCATGGGTCACAACTAAGGTTGTCATATTATATTCCAGGGTGATTTCCTTAATCAATTCATCAATCAGGTGAGCCGTTTGCGGATCGAGACCCGAATTGGGTTCATCACAAAAAAGATAGCGCGGATTCATTGATATAGCGCGTGCAATAGCGACACGTTTTTTCATCCCCCCACTTAATTCTGATGGCAACAGTTTATTTGCATTTTCGAGGTTTACCCTCGACAGGCAGAAATTGGCTCTTTCAAGTTTCTGGGAAAGAGTCTGTTCGGTGAACATACTCAGCGGAAACATGACATTTTCCTCCACGTTAAGTGAATCGAACAGTGCACCACCCTGAAAAAGCATCCCGATCTCCTGCCTGATTTCTTTCATTTCGTTAAACGACATTTTCGAAAAAGACCTGCCATCGTAAAAGACCTGCCCCTGGTCAGCTTTTATCAATCCTACCAGGCATTTGAGCAGTACGGTTTTACCCATGCCACTCTGCCCGATGATAAGATTGGTTTTCCCTTTCTCCATGGTGACCGAAACATTTTCGAGCACCAACCGATCCCCAAAACTCTTACTTATATTTTTGCCTTCTATCATGCCAGCAGAATTTGAGTAAGAATAAGATTTACAAAAATAATTGCTATACTGCTGTAAACCACTCCGTTAGTGCTTGCTTCACCGACTTCGAGTGCACCGCCCTTGGTATAAAATCCATTATACGCCGATACCGAAGCAATTAAAAATGCAAAAACGACCGTCTTGATAAATGCATAAAAAATATCGTATAAATGGAAAAACGATTGAATCCCATTCACATAGTCAGCCGTAGGAAAAAGCCCGGTAGCCATACCGGCGAGCCAACCACCACCAACCGAGAGCAACATACTCATGCCAATTAAAAATGGATTAATCAGCATGGAAGCGACAATTTTAGGTAGAATAAGATACGTTGCCGGGTTGATCCCCATGATTTCGAGGGCATCTATTTGTTCGGTGACACGCATAGTGCCTAGTTCCGAAGCTATCCGTGAACCAACTTTTCCGGCCAGAATCAGGCTGATAATAGTTGGCGAAAATTCCAGGATCACACTCTGCCTGGTAACAAAACCTATGGTGTACCTGGGAATCAGCGGGGTATCGATGTTAAAAGCCATCTGAATGGCAACAACGGCACCCATAAAAACCGATATGATCGCAACAATGCCAACGGATGCCAATCCAAGTTTTTCCATCTCTACCAGGATCTGCCGGATGTAAATTGACTGTTTTTCAGGACGTTGAAATGCCTGGCCCAATAAGCCAAGATAGCGCCCAAAGTGGAATAAAAATTTCATTTCGTACAATAATTAGTGCTAAATTAGCGTAAATTTTAGGATAAGCATTCAATGCCGGTTTTTTTTCTGGCCGCAATACCCGGGTATTAACGGGATTTATGGCGATTGAGTACTTTTAATAATCTTAAAACCAAGATAATAAAAAAATAATTATGTTAAAAAATATAGCTTCCTGTTTTCCTCTAAAGCAGTTGCTCCTCATTTCAGCAATATCCATTCTGCTTACAGTAGCCGGCTGTGCCGGAAGCAGGAATAACAGCCAGCGAAACTGGAACCACACACCGGCTTCAACAGGCAACAAAAGATGCGGGTGCTTTTTAAAGACTCCTGTTAATCAAAACAATACGTTATACCAGCTAACCAATTATGCCTTACAAGCCTGAAAAACTAGAGGGTGTGCTTTCGCGCTTTCCTGAAAGGGCACGATCAATGACAGAGGTCCTTTTTAAAGAGCACATTTTTCTGTTCAGGATAACTGCACCGCGGCTAACCAGGCTTGGGAGTTTTAAAGGTGTCCGTCATGGGGAAAGACCGGTGATTCATATTAATGCAGATCTCGGGCAATTTACGTTCCTGTTGGTTTTCCTGCATGAACTTGCACACCTCGTAGTAATGAAACAATATGGCCGCAAAGCCAAACCTCATGGATCGGAATGGAAGAACACCTACCGCAACCTGGTGCAACCATTTTTTTCGGAACAGGTTTTCCCTGCGGAACTTACCGCTGAATTACTCCGCTATTTCCGCACTACGCCCGCCACTTTTCACCGCGACACACGCCTGATTAACACTTTAGCTTCGCTGGAAGGCGGGAAAGTTAGGATAACAGTGAATGAAGTTGCCCTGAACAGTACTTTTACGCTAATGAGCGGGCGGAAATATATTAAACTTGAAAAATTGCGAACACGTTACAAATGCCTATGTTTGCTAACCCGTAAGTATTACCTGGTTCCCCGATCAGCGCAGGTACTGCAGGAATATGAAGAGCAAATAGTTAATAGTTAATCGAAAATGGTTTATAGCCTTCTTAAAATGGAATATCTGACCTCATTTCGACTTCGTTCAGTGCCTGTTTTTTTTGAATTTATGAACGGGAAACCCGGTAACAGAATTTAATTCTAACGGAAGCTAATCTAAAACAGGAATTCATACCTTTGCAAAAGTTAACCATCATCAACTTGTTGTAAATTAATTTGTTACACTAAATAGTCAAGCCGATGAACAAAAATTATTATTGCGTGATCATGGCAGGAGGTGTTGGAGCACGGTTCTGGCCACTAAGCCGAAATTCGCGTCCCAAGCAATTTATCGACATTTTGGGAACCGGAGAAACCCTGATACAGCAGACCTTCAGAAGGCTTACTACTATCTGTCCGCCTGAAAATATTTTTGTAGTCACACATAAGCAATATTTCGACCAGGTCGTGGAGCAACTTCCTGCGATTATACCCGATCACGTGCTGTGCGAACCCATGCGCCGAAATACCGCTCCATGTATAGCCTATGCCACTTATAAAATCCACAAGCTTAATCCTGATGCCTGCGTGGTTGTGGCTCCATCGGATCATATTATCCTGAAAGACAATGAGTTTACCCAGACACTGCTTTGTGCGCTTAAGGCTGCAAACCAGAATGACTGGCTTCTGACTTTGGGCATCACACCCAGCAGGCCCGATACAGGGTATGGGTATATTCAGTTTGATGATTTGCATAGCTATACGGCTGATTGCAAAGTGCGGAAAGTGAAAACATTTACCGAGAAGCCACATCACGAACTGGCCGTTTCGTTCCTGCAAAGTGGCGATTTTCTTTGGAATGCCGGCATTTTCATCTGGTCGGTCAAGAGCATTCTGAACGCTTTCGAAAAACATCTTCCCGAACTGAATGGGATTTTTAAAGATGGTACCGATGTGTATTATACCGGACAGGAAGCCAACTACATCGAAAATGCATATACCATCTGTAAAAGCATTTCGATCGATTATGGTGTTATGGAAAAAGCCGATAATGTGTTTGTTATGGCAGCCGATATAGGCTGGAGCGACCTGGGCACATGGGGATCCCTTTACGATACGTCTGAAAAGGATTCAAACGGGAATGCTATAATTGGCGCAAAGCCACTCACCTACGATACACGGAACTGTATCATCAACCTGCCTTCGGGTACTGTTGCTGTGATCCAGGGATTAGAGGATTGCATTGTGGTTGAAGATAACGGTATTATGCTGATCTGTAAACGCAGTGCTGAGCAAAACATACGCGGTTACGTGGACGCTGTTCGTGATGAAAAAGGCGAATTGTTCGTTTAAATTTTTTGCGCCTCCCGATGCGGTTTACACCGAAATACATTGAACTTATCCACTGAAAATTAATTACAAATAACAGAATACAAATTCATGAAAAAAATCACACTCTTCCTTTTGACCTTATTGTCGGTATCCGCTTTTCAAAGCCGGGCCGACGAAGGTATGTGGCTACCCCTGTTCATTCAACGTCTTAACTACGTTGATATGCAAAAAGAGGGTCTTCACCTTACTGCCGACGAAATATACAGCATCAACCACTCCAGTTTAAAAGACGCAATCATCATGTTTGGTGGCGGATGCACAGGTGAAATTGTTTCTCCTAACGGGTTGATATTTACGAACCATCACTGTGGTTATGGATCCATTCAGTCGCACAGTTCTGTTGATCACGACTACCTGACCAACGGTTTCTGGGCCATGCGATACGAGGAAGAATTGCCAACTCCCGGTCTTACCGCTCGTTTCCTGGTTAGCATACAGGATGTTTCTTCGGCCGTTCTGGCCGGAGTTACTGACAAAATGAGCGAAACCGAAAGGACTGCAAAAATAAAGGAGAACTCTAAAGCTATTGAATTCAGCAATACAAAAGGAACGCAGTACGATGCAAGGACCGTTTCTTTTTTCAACGGCAACGAATACTATCTTTTTCTTTACGAAATCTATAAGGATGTAAGGCTTGTTGGTGCTCCTCCATCGGCAATCGGAAAATTTGGTGCCGATACTGATAACTGGATGTGGCCCAGGCATACCGGCGATTTTTCAGTTTTCCGCGTTTATACCGATCGCGAAAACAAACCAGCCGAATACGCAGCAGGTAACGTGCCAATGAAATCGAAACAATTCCTGCCAGTTTCGATCAAGGAAAAGAAGATAGGCGATTTCGAAATGATCATGGGATATCCCGGCACTACCGACCGGTATGCTACTTCCTATACCATCAAGTGGGCCCTGGAGAAAAACAATCCCATGGTTGTAAAAATCCGCACTAAAAAATTAGACATTCTTCGTGAGGATATGGCTGCCGATCCTGAAGTACGGATCAAATATGCTTCCAAATATGCCGGTTCAGCAAATTACTGGAAATTTTTTATAGGTCAGAATAAAGGATTGAAACGCCTGGGTGTTTTTGAAAGAAAACAGGAAATTGAAGAGAAATTTGCTGAATGGGTGGATGGCGACAAAAATCGTAGCTTAAAATACCGTGATGCATTGTACAACATTT
>CAIXAQ010000668.1 GCA_903917425.1 uncultured Bacteroidales bacterium | reverse complement strand
CATTCCCATCCGCTCATTATCAGCCATTTTATCGCCAAAGTTAAGGCCGTTCAGGCTATAGCCACAATCATCCGAGGGATTATCAATTCCATCGGGTGCAAGATAAGGCCCGCCAATAACTTTAAAACCGATTGCCGGCGGGTGCTCTCCATAAGCAAAAGATTGGCCTGTGCCATCAGTACTCGAGCCATTATAGCCGTATATCATGCCGTTCGTAATGTCACTGGCAATATAATCATCACGATAATAACCAAGGTCAAAATCAGTAAAAAGACCTAGATACGAACTATAATAATTATTTGCTGAGCGGTTAATGATATCGTAATGTATAAATAGGGTGTTGTTCAAGGTAGAATCATTCGGATTGTCATATTCGTATGCCATTCCGTGAATTTCGATACCCAAAGTATTTCCATACGATTTGGCTTGGATGTCTTTAGTATCATTAAAAACGAAAAATGCAGCCTGGTCGCCTCTGATAAGCGGGTAATCACCCTGCATAGGTTCGTAAACGCCATTCGTGTTTTTATCGTAAAAAGGAGCAATTTCTACAGTTTGTCCTAAGGCAGAATCTCCATTTGCTGGCCAGTTTTTTATAACTTCTATCGGGCTGTAACCCGGCTGATTCCAGTTGTTGATATGGTATTGAATCTGGGTTTTATCAACTTTCCAAACCCGATTCCATTTGATGAAATAATTTGTATCGAACCCAGTGGTGATAGGTCCGACAAAAAAATCTGAATTTCTATATCTATTACGTACAGCAGCCATGCAAAGGGTGTCGCCATCCCTGTATGCCCCCATCCAAACCGTATGATAGAAAATAGAATGTTTTCCTGAGCCTCTTGGAACCTCGAAATGAGCATTTTCAATACCCCGGAAATGCTGTCCGAGAGGACTTATCAATGCATTTATATTATTAAAATTCAGTGAATCAACACGGTAATAACCTTTCAATTTTATAATGATATTTCTAGATACTAATGAATTCATTCCTTTTTTATCCTGAATGACATAAAACCTTGTTACAACCGAATCGTTGTCATTACTTATATAACTTTTCCATGAAGTATCGTTAACTTTCTGAAAGCCTGGCATAGAATTTATAAATATCGAATCCCCGTCCGGATCGTAATCGTTATGAAGAAGCATGTGAGAAGTGATGTAAAGATAATTGCCGGCAATTCCGGTAAATGTGTCGTTAACAGTAACAGGGGCGTGGTTTTGCCCGAAAACAGTTGTTGCGAAAAAAAACAGAATCAAAAAAGACCAGGAAGTTTTCATAATAATTATAGATTAATTGATTAACAGGTATATAGCAAAAAAAATCGATTGTATTCATATACAATAAATATATCGATTAACAAATGTACAAAACAAATAACTCGATTAAACGTCACTTGTGAAAATACTTTATTCAGTATAAACCCAAATCCAAAATTTCGAGAATCAAGGATTACTCAGCGCTTTTTTTTTTGAATATGAAGCTTGGGAGATTGATCGTTGCGTCGCGGTAAACGCGGAGCTTTTTTTCTTAAAAGGACATTATTATCGTTTCCACCGTTCCAGCTTAGGGATTCCATAGGTGAAAAACCCGGCAAGAAACCCGGGAAACCCCATTTCCTTCATTTTTTCTTTCACCAGTTGCTGCATTTGCATAGTAGTGAAATCAGGACGGGTAAATTTACCTCCATCGTAACAATGGCTGCAATATTTCAGGCTTTTTGAACCATCGGCATTTGAGCCACCGCCCTTTTCATCTTTTTTTAGCGGCATACCACAACTCTGGCAGAATTTATACGATTTTTCCATGGTATCAGGTTTTTATAAATCGTTTACTGTAAGGTTGCCCGTCTATTGTAAGTTTCACCAGGTAAACTCCCGGTGCATAGCGCGACACATCGAGGGTTTCGAGCCATTCGCCCGGGTATCTGGTTAGGGGTTTTGCCGAATACAGAATAATTCCTTGCTGGTTAACAACCGCCATTTCAACCAAAGCCTTATTAAAAGTTTTATATTCGACATTCAATTTATCCGTAACCGGGTTAGGGTAAATATCGATACTGTTTTGAGCTTCGGGATAATTAACTGCAAAAGTGGTTTCACAGGTGCCGGGCATATAGTAATCGAGCCAGGTAAGCCGGTTATGCATCCAAGTTTTGAGCGCATTTACTTCGCCAATATACGTTGTTGGGAAAGGATAAGGGTTGGGCCAGACATAAACTCCTAATATTGGCCAGGTTACAAAATTCCGCTCCTGTGCTTCCATAAGTTGCCCCGAAATGCTATCGATATAGGTGTCGAACCAGGCATTGCTGAGTATATTCTGCCGCAGGTAAATCCAGCGGCATTTCAGATGGTTTTTATACAAGGGATCCTGCAACAGCCTGCTCCACCAGAACGGTACCTGCCAGTAATCGTCGGGACAAGGAAACTGGTAAGCCCACCCGGTGGTAACGTCACCCGCGCAGTAGTTTGCATTGTGCCAGGCAATATCATAATCCCAAACCGGGCCCATGCGGATTTTCCCGCCTTTGCTGTCGCGTTCCTTATGCAGGTAGGTACTCAGGCGGTATCCATCCACATTTTTACTCAGTTCATTAACCAGGAAATAGTCGATAAAAGTACTTTCAACTGCATATTTGCGATAGCCGACAGCCGTATCAGCAAAGTTCAGCTGCTTGAGTGCGGTTTCGAAATTATAGACATTATTCTGAATATAGGTTTTCTGTGGTAGGGTAATATCTACTTCATCTGGAAAATCATATTGGAAAAATATAGTTTGTCCGTTAGGGTTTGCCGAGGGGGCGTATGCGGAAATCCATCCCGATCCACCCGAACCGGTTTGTTTATCTATTTTAAAAATATAACCACCGGTAACTTCATCGCCCGTATTTTGGTCGGGTTTCAGTTTGGCGATATCCAAGCGGTTTTTATCGCGCTTTATTTTTTCGGAGAAAATATAAATGCCTTTGTATTGCCCGTTCAGGATTACTTCAACAAAATGGTAGCGGGTAGCGTAATGTCCCATATTTTGCCACACCTGGTAAGCCATTACATTTCGCAGGAAGGATTTATCGGTGTAATTGGCATTCAGTATCCAGTCGCTTTCGGAGGGCATTCCTAAAAAGGTAGTATCAATGCTGTTGCCCAGCGCATCCCACGATTCAAAACCATAGCTTTTTTTGGGGAACGACTGCGAACTCGATCCGCGTACTTCGATGCCGATGGGTCCGCTGAATTCGGGCGGGTCGGTAAGATAATTGCGCAAACCCGGACCATTATTGAATACTTTCATCGTAGCCGTAATCTTGGGATCGTCGGGAATGGTCTGTCCGTTCGTATTGATAGTGACAATAGGAATATCGGAAGAAGTCAGCACAAAAGGAGCCGAAGCATGAGGCCCAAATGTAATACTCCAGTTAAGCAGGCTGTCGTTGAAAGCCGAAGTATTCAGGTTCCTGATTGAAAGTTTCCAGGTACCCGAGCCGGTTTGCCCGTTGTTGAAAGCAGCCAGGTTGTCGTTCGGAAGGAAATATCCTGTATTGGGTTCTGTTTGCCTTGTGCCTGCATTGGCTGTTTTACCGCTGAAATAAAGGCTGGAATAATTATTTTCAATATCGCTGTTGATACTCACAAGCGTTACCTGCGTTCCGTCGGGGGCTGATAAAGCCGCTTCAATGTCGTTACTATGTGCGTGGTTCAACGTAAAGCAAACTGAAAGTACCCCAAAACCGGCATCTAAGGTTGCCACATCGATTGAGGCGGGAGTGATAGTAAAAGACTTCGGTTTACCATCAGGGGGAATTGCACCACCGCTGCCGGAGAAAGTCTGGGCTTTTGCCTGGAATAACGCGCAACCAAGGAAAAGTAAAAGGATTTGTTTCTGCATTGAAGTTTTTAGGCGGCATGAGTTGCCGCTGCGGTGCAAAATTACAATAGATTCGGGATGATTCTATAATAATTTCAATTAAAGAAAATGCCTGCTAACTATACAAAAACCGCTTAATGCTCCGCTTGGGAGTTTTCTCGAATTCGCTCGAAACAACCTGGAATTTTGAAACCTGCATATATGTTGGGATTTCACGATTGAGGTGTTTGCGGTATACTTCCAATATGCTTTCGAGTGAATGCTCCTTCATCTTTTTGGCATCAACCATTTCCATGTCGGGATAGATAAGAGCGACAAGTCCTTCCTTGCGGTCCACCACAATGGATTCCTGCACCAGCGGGAATGCATTGATACGGGCTTCAATTTCTTCGGGATAGATATTTTGCCCCGACGAACCGAGGATCATGCTTTTACTCCTGCCTTTGATGTATAAAAAGCCATCGCTGTCCATGGTGCCCAGGTCGCCCGTGTGCATCCAGCCATCGCGGCCAATTATTTCATGAGTTGCCTTTTCATTTTTATAGTAGCCTTTCATCACATTTTCGCCGCGCACCAGGATTTCGCCTACCACATTTTCAGGATCGGGCGAATCAATGCGCATTTCGAGCTGATCGACGCAACGGCCGGCAGAATTAAAACGGTTTTCGCGCCATCCGGCGTAGCTGATCAGCGGACCGCACTCGGTCATGCCATACCCGATGGTGAAAGCAAAACCGGCTTTGCAGAGTACTTCCTGTACTTCTTCGTTCAGTGCGGCACCACCAATTACAATTTCATGAAAATTGCCGCCAAAACTCTCGGTAAGTTTGGTTTTTATTTTGCCCAGGATCACGCTGTCCATGAAAGGAATTTTCATCAGGAATTTCACTTTTGTCTGCTCCAGCACAGGCTTTATCTGCTTTTTAAAAATCTTTTCGATTATAAGCGGGACCGAAAGGATTAATCTAGGTTTAATTTCGGCAAAAGTTTTGAGCAACAACTGTGGGGTCGGCATTTTCCCGAGGAAGGTAACATGACATCCGCAGGTGAAAGGGTAGAGGAACTCAATGGCGCAACCGTATGCATGGGCCAGCGGAAGGAAACTAAGAATACGATCGCCGGAAACCAGGGGCATATTGGTGCGGGAATACACCATATTGCCGGTAATATTGTTGTGCGTAAGCATCACCCCTTTCGAAAAACCGGTGGTGCCCGAAGTGTAAATAATGGCAAAAAGTTCATTGTTGTGTATAATCTGTTTCGGGAGTTTTTCCCTGGAAAAAGGTTTGGTAAACAGGCTTTTACACTTGTTGATATGTTCGGCAGTATGTTTATTGTGGGTGAATAAGGGCGAAAAATCGTCGAGAGAAATTACCGATTTGAGTTTGGGCATGTTCTCATCGTCGAGCACATCCCAATTGGCCTTGTTGGCAAACAGCATCACGCTTTCCGAATGGTTGATAATATGTTGCACATCGTTAGGCGTGAAATTGGGTAAAATCGGAACCACCACTGCGCCGCTGGTAACAATGGCCTGGTAAGCAATGGCCCATTCGGAACAATTTTTCCCGATAAGGGCAATCTTATCACCTTTCTTAATGCCGCAGCGGACAAATAGCTTTTGCAGGTAATATATGCTCCTTCCCACTTCTCCGTAAGTATAACTACCTGATTCAT
>CAIXAQ010000667.1 GCA_903917425.1 uncultured Bacteroidales bacterium | reverse complement strand
GATTTTAATATTCAGTGCCTAAAGTTTAGAGTGCCTAAAATGCCTAAAGTTCCTTATTAACTTGATATACCATATTTTGCAAGTCAGTAAGTGCTTAGAGTTTTGCCAAAATTCTCAGGTTTCGCAGTTCAATAATTGTTGTTATATGTCAAATAAGTAATTATTGGTTATTTCTACTTTACCAGAATAGAATACAAATAATAATACTTGCTAATGTAAATTAATATTATTATATTTGCTTCAACAAATCACTCTGATCATTTTTGATAATGAAGCAAAAACGAGCAGAGAAAAAAAATTTTGTTTTAAAAACCCAAAACGGATATTTTGATAATTATGACTTTAATACGCTGATATACAGCAAGTATAATGGGTTGTTCAGGGTATACAGAAAGAGCTGTACGCATGTTGCGACAGAATATTTGTCAGGGCTACTACAGTGCGAAAAGGGACATAAGAATATGGAACGGATGGTCGAAGAAGTAACAGATTCTGACTACAAACGATATGTTCACTTCTTATCGGTGAGCAAATGGAGCTACGAAGATGTAAATCTTGTTACGATGAAGGAGGCTGATACAGCGTTGAGAGAACAGAAGAAAAGAAGTGGGCGACCAACTGGGTTTACCATTGATGAAACCTCGCATTTAAAAAAGGGCGTTAAATCTGTAGGGGTAGCACGTCAATATGCCGGGGTTGTTGGGAAAGTGGATAATTGCCAGGTTTCAGTACATGCATCCTTAAGTAATGAGAAATTTTGCACTTTGATTGGGACAGAATTGTTTTTACCTACCGGATGGACAGACGATACAACAAGATGCCAGGATGCAGGTGTACCTGAAACACAGCAGAAATACCAAACAAAACCGGAATTGGCATTGAAGTTAGTCAAAAGAGCCATTGAAGCTGGAGTTGAATTCGATTTTATCGGAGGAGACGGATTGTATGGGCATAACTCCGAGTTGACAAGGGCATTAGATAAACTGGAGCAATTTTATGTACTGGATGTTCATAAAGATGAGTTGGTCTTTCTGTCAAAGCCCACCTTCACTGTACCCGAGCGTATAAGCAACATGGGGAGAACGCCAACGTTGTTACAACCTGACATTCATGCCATTCAACTGCAAGACTACATAAAAACACTTACACCAGAAGATTTTACCAGGGAGCAGATCAGAATGACAGTAAAAGGATGGAAATATTCCATGGTTCATACTGTTACAGTTTGGCATTGGGATGGAAAAGAGCAGAACGCGCAAAAGCGAACGTTGATTATTACCCAATCAGATAAAACAAAATATTCGCTCAGCAATGGAGAAAAAGAAAAATATACCAATAATGAATGGGCTTATTTTCAAGCCAGCCGGTATTGGGTAGAACGTTGTTTTGATGACAGTAAAAACGAGTTGGGAATGTCGGGCTATCAAGTAACAGGATGGCTAGCTTGGCAACATCATATGGCGTTAGTAATGATGGCTGGGCTGTATATTCTGACGCTAAAATTAGATAAGCAAGACCAAATGCCGCTTTTGAGCGTTCGGGATGCCAGATTGTTAGTGATCGCGATTCACTTTGCCTCGCAAAAAGAAGTTGACCTTTGTATGGCACATATCCAGGTAAGACATAAGCAGAGACAGGCGGATATTGACAGGTATTACAAGTGAAATCTATTTTAGTAAAGTAGAATTAAAAATTGTTTTAATCAGGTTAAAATAGTTTTGTTCACTGGTTCCGTTGGTTTTCACAATATCGAACCAATTTTGATTTGAAAAACTCACAAAAGAGGATGACAGTACTACGTTTATTTTAACATTTGCTTTATCAAAATTGACATAGTTAAACTTATGCGTTATTGATTGGCCTATTACTGGATTCGAG
>CAIXAQ010000666.1 GCA_903917425.1 uncultured Bacteroidales bacterium | reverse complement strand
TCAAGCTATTTTTTTGTATTTTTACAACACAGTTTCAAAAAAGCAAAGTGTGCTTGTTTGAGCTCTTACTGAATTCCTGATAAAATTGATTCATTCAACCCATTTAAAACTATTAATTATGACGGAAATTAACAAAGTACTGGGGATTGTAACTGTCATCATTTCGGTGGTGCTTCTGTATCTGGTTTTTACCGGTAACGGTAAATTAAACAATGCCATTAAAACGTTGGACGAAGTGAGTGCCAAAGTTAAAGTTGTGAACGATAGTTTGCACAATGCACAGCAATCGATCGAAGGTGTGATGAAAAAACTTGATTTTAGTGAAAATGAATTGCGGATTTTAAAGACTAACCGTGACTTATTGGAGCTTGAAGCAAAAAAAGCGAAAGCAAACGATTGGAATGAGTTACAGAAATTTAAAGCTGAAATCAAGAAAAACGAGACAACAAAAGACAGTTTATTACAGGTGGCTAAACAATTTGAATTATGAAAAAACTAATTTTCCCCCTTTTAATCTCTGTATTAATATCGGCTAATTCATTTGGCCAGGCCGGGATGTTAAAAACCGTTCCGCTTGAGTATTCATCATCCGTGAAATCTCCGCTGTTATTTGTAAAAGGAGATACGATCCGGGTTGCATGCGATAGCGTTTACCTGATGAATGTAATCAGGTACAATTTCTATAAAAACTTGCACAAAGCAACTTTAGCCGGCAAGGACTCAGTTTGCACTAAATTACTGAATGCGTATGAGTTGCGGTTAATTGAGCATGAACAAGCGTACAATAAATTGCTTGAAAACAGCAAACAAGCGGAAAAAGTCTCTATGGATTTAATCGATTATTCCCAAAAATCGCTTGCCGGAACACAGAAAACATTGGAATTTACCCAGGCAACCCTCGACCAGTCGTTAAAAAGTATCGATATGGCGCACAATTACATACAGCAGGAAAAGTGGAATTCGAAGGGACAAAAACTCCTTACCGGCGTGGTTGGAGCGGGGATTGGATTGCTGCTGGGTGTGTTGATTATGAAATAAACGGAATACAATCCACTGCGATTTTTTATTAAACAGCAAAGAATCAAGGTACAATAACTCAGATTATCGACGAATTGGGGCAATCGACATATTGCTGATAATGTGTCGATTGAAAATTTTCATGTACTTTGTTGGTTCAAAACATGTGTTTTAACTTCTGTTTAAAATCCAGATAGCTATTCTCCAGCGCTAAGGCATTCTTTTCTAAAGCCATACAGTTTTTCAGTGAATCTGGTATCTGCACAATTGAATTGGTTGATTTTTCGACTTCTTCCGGAAATTTTGCCGGGTGTGCAGTTTCGATAAAAATTCCGATGTGATCCTTTGTAATTCCTGATGCCATCAAACCGGCATAAGCAATGGCTCCGTGGGGATCGGCCTGGTATAAATATTTTTTATAAATTTCGGCCATGGCGGAGCGCGTTTCCTCATCGGTACACCAGAATCCGCATACATCGTTTGTAATTGACAGATGTTGTTTCTGATAAATTTCGAGCATACGAGGAAAATTACTGGGATTCCCAACATCCATGGCGTTAGAAATAGTATGTTGTGTTTGTTGTGGATTGAATACTCCGTCCTTTAAATAATCAGGGACGACATGATTAATATTGGTTGCCGCAATAAACTGATGCACAGGGAGTCCCATTTTCCCGGCGATAAGTCCTGCCGTTAAATTTCCAAAATTTCCGCTGGGCACACTGATTACAATAGGATTTGCAACCGTGCCTAATTGTGCCAAAGCATGGAAATAATAGAAAGACTGAGGAAATAAACGGGCAATATTAATTGAATTTGCAGATGTAAGATTCAATTTACGATTAAGTTCCGGGTCAGCAAAAGCTTGTTTTACAAGATGTTGGCAATCGTCAAAATTTCCATTTACTTCAAATGCTGTAATATTTCCACCCATAGTGGTCAATTGCTTTTCCTGCGATTCACTCACTTTTCCCGATGGATACAGGATGACGACTTTTACACCCTTTTTGTCGTAAAAAGCATTAGCCACAGCACTTCCCGTATCGCCGGAAGTTGCTACCAGTATCACCACTTCCCGATCATCGTCCTGCAAAAAATACTGAAAAAGACCAGCCATGAATCGTGCACCCACATCTTTAAAGGCTAAGGTCGGACCATGGAACAATTCGAGTACGTACAGGTTTTCGTCCAGCTGCTTTAATGGAATTGGAAAAGTAAGTGACTCATTTACAATATTTTTTAATGCTTCTGGCGGAATATCCTCACCCAGAATGGCATTTGAGACTTCAAAGGCAATTTCCTGCAAACTCAAATCCGGGAGTTTGGCAAAAAAAGAATCTGGCATAACAGGAATATGCTTAGGCATATACAAACCCGATTCGCTCGAAATGCTTTTTATAACTGCTTCTTTTAAAGAAACTTTTTGATCCGGGTTCTTTATATCGTAATATTTCATAAGGATTTAGGGGTTGGGATTTAGGGGATAGGGGGCATTCAGTATTTATTTTCCACAGACTTTAATTTTCAATAAAGTCAACTATACAGGTGCCGGGTGCATTTACCTGAGAAACATAAGCCTCGTTGAACAGCCCGATTTTGGTAAAACCTTCGCAGATTACATCTGCAACCTGCATTGCCATGGCTTCGCCTTTGCATAATGCAAATATAGAAGGACCTGATCCGGAGATTCCGCAGCCAACTGCTCCTGTTTCCATTGCGGCTTTCCGTATAGATTCGAAACCAGGTATGAGGTGTATACGTTGAGGTTCGGCTAACAAATCGGACATCGAGCGTTTCATTAAATTGTAATCACTCTGAAGCAAAGCGACCATAAAACCTGCTGTATTAGCACTCTGGATAATGGCATTCGTTACCGAAACTTCATTTTTCAGCACTCTTCGCGAATCCGAAGTATTCAGTTCGACATGCGGATGTACAATGGCAGCATACAAATCATCCGGACATTTAATACTGATAATATCCAAAGGAGAATAACTCCGGATCAGGGTAAAACCTCCTAATAAAGCCGGGGCTACATTGTCGGCATGAGCCGAACCGCAAGCAATTCGCTCGCCTTCCATGGCGAAAGGAATCAGTTCGCTTGTGCTTAACGGGCTGCCAAGCAGATAATTGACAGCATAGACCGCTGCGGCCGAACTCGATGCACTGCTGCCCATTCCGCTCCCCAGCGGCATATTTTTTTCAAGAATTATTTCGAGGTTCAGCTCACTCCTGCCAATTGCCTGCAGGTAAGCGATTACCGCCACACCTGCAGTATTTTTATGCCTTTCAACCGGAGTAAAATGACCATATTTCCCTGTCAGAATTACACGGGTATTGTCAGTTCCGGCTTGTAATGAAACAGTTACTTTATCCCCTATTCCTGCCACAGCAAAGCCCATAATATCGAAACCACAGCTTACATTTGCAACACTGGCAGGGGCAAAAGCGGTTATTGATTTGTAAATAGCCATATAAAAATTTAATTATGTTATTTAGTTCTACTGTCAATTTTGCTGGTGAATTAAAAAGGCCGGAAGTCAGAAGTCGGAAGTCAGAAGTCAGAATTCAGAAGTCAGAAGTCAGAAGTCAGAAGTTACCCTAGAACTTTTTATAAATTATAAAAGAGTGAAACTTTGTTGCCCGATTACATTTC
>CAIXAQ010000665.1 GCA_903917425.1 uncultured Bacteroidales bacterium | reverse complement strand
GCCCTTGTTGGTCGGAGGTATTACCCGCAATACGTGGTATGAAAGTTGGCACAAATCCAGGCTTTGTTGTTGGGTATTGTAATGCACATACCACCTCTAACACTCAAAATGAATTTTGGCGTAAAAACGATTTGTTTGCAGAGCCTGAAATCGCACCATACCCGACAATTCTGATATTTAAAGAATCGCAATATTCTTTCAGTCCATAGTTTGTGATAGTTGCCAATTCTATCTCACGGTTTTTAAAATAATCAAGGTCTAATCCGCTTGGATAGAAAGGCTGCCATGTTCCAGTTCCAACATGCAGTATAAGTTCGGATATTCCGTCCGGCAGATGTCCGAGGATGTAATTGAAATTCAATGAGGTTGGATTCCCCCAAAAATAATCAATCAGTAAATCAGGATGCGGAATTCTATTAGTCTCAAGTTTATGAACCTTATTTTCAATTTCCTGCAAACGGGCTAATTTTCTAAAACTAAGGGCTTTTACCGGGTTGGAAACTGCAAACCTGGCTGCTACCTGACGTCCGTATTTGTTCATATTCGAATTTGGAAACAGATCGGGATATTTTATGCTTGCAATTTCGGGGGAACGGATAGGAACCTTAAATTCCAGGGCAAGTTCCAGCATGACATCAAAGAAAGGGCTGTACAAAGTTATGATTCCGTTTTGATCGGATAAATGATCCACTTCAATGCCCACGTCTTGAAGAGCTGCAATTTGCGCCCTGAGTTCATTTCTCAGTTCATCCACAGAAACCATGTCAATATGAGGCAATAATTCTTCGAGGGGATAAAAATTGCCGTCGGCATTCACCAGGGAAGAGACCTGATCCGCCTCAAGTACAGGTTTTCCGGTTGTTATATTAAGATGTACCCCGATTCCGATCTCCGGATTTTTTTCGGAAATCTTTTTAAGCAGAGGCAACGACTCAGTAAAATTGGTTAATGCCGAAATTGTTGTAATCACTTTCTGGTCGGCAGCTATTTCTATTCCCTCGTTAATATTTACCGAAGCCCCAAAATCATCGGCTGTCACAATCAGGAATTTTTCGTGTGAAACGGGTGGCCCTGTCGGTATTATAGCTCTGTCGGGCTTGCACCTTACGGATAAAAACATACTGCAAATAATCATTAACCAGGATCTCATAACACCAACAATTAAGCAAACCTGATGAAGAAATAGAATCCGGCAGTAGACGAAACGAGATAAATTCAAGAAACTAATAGGCCCTTTTCCAAGGACTGGAACAAAGTTAATTCAACAAAAGCAATTTGTCAAGCAGGGTATTTTCTATGAAGCATGGCTATAATGCAGAAACATATAAAACTCAAAATCAGGACAACCGGAATTACAAGCAATTAATTCACAACAGGTTAACCACTATAAGCGAAAAGCCGGTAAATAATACCGGCTTTTCAAAAATCCTTAAAACATTTTGCAACTATTCACCCCAATTAAGCCACAGATTCACAGATTATTAGCTATGAGCATTGTAATCATAAAGCGATAATTTCACTGATTTATAGTTTTTCAACTGCTAAAGGCAGTTGAAAAATTTAATTAAATCTGTGAATCTGTGGCATTTATACACTTGATTTTTAAAATTAGGGGCTGATTAGTTACAACATTTTTATTTTGCGTATTTGAAATCCTTACCAAGATATCGCGCACTATTGCCCAATATCTCTTCGATACGGAGCAACTGGTTGTATTTTGCGATACGGTCGGTGCGGCTTGCTGAACCGGTTTTAATCAAACCGGTATTTAAGGCAACTGCTAAATCAGCAATTGTTGTGTCCTCAGTTTCCCCTGAACGATGACTCATAACAGCGGTATAGGAATTCCGGTACGCCATATTAACGGCATCAATAGTTTCGGTCAAAGTTCCGATCTGGTTTACTTTTACCAGGATTGAATTGGCTACGCCTTTATCAATACCCATTTGCAGGCGTCTGGTATTGGTAACAAACAAATCATCACCTACAAGCTGAATTTTCTTGCCCATAACATCTGTCATAAGTTTCCAGCCATCCCAATC
>CAIXAQ010000664.1 GCA_903917425.1 uncultured Bacteroidales bacterium | reverse complement strand
GTATATCAATCATTTCCAACAATTTACTTCCAACGGCCCCGGTTCCGACCACGAATAAGTGCAATTGAAGCAATTCGTAGTTAAACAAGGATTGGTGGAGCACCCGCAATGCTTTTTTCAAATCGTTTTGTTGTATTACGATCGAAATGTTCAATTCTGAACTTCCCTGGCAAATGGCTTTAACGTTTATACCGTTGCGCCCCATTGGGCCAAAAACCCGGGCCGAAACTCCCGGCATTTTACGCATATTTTCGCCAACAACAGCCACAACGGCTAAATCGCCTTCATAATGAATGTCAGAAATTAAACCGGAATGAAGTTCGTCAGCAAATGTTTTTCGCAGCAACTCACAGGCCTGTTCGGCTTCTTCCTGCATAATTCCTATACAAATAGAATGTTCGGATGAAGCCTGGCTGATTAAAATAACACTTATATGATGTTGAGCCAGTACCCGGAACATCCGGGCCGAAACTCCTGCCACACCAACCATACCGCTTCCTTCGAGGTTGATCAGGCAAATATCTTTGAGTGATGAAATCCCCCGGATAAAGCCATTTCCCTTTCCCGATTCCTTGCATATTAAAGTTCCTTTATGCGACGGATTGAAAGTATTTTTCACCAGGATCGGTATTTCCTTCGCCATGGCAGGCTGCATAGTGGCCGGAAATATTACTTTAGCCCCGAAATGGGTCAATTCCATGGCTTCGTTGTACGACAGTTGTTCGATGCTTTGAGCTTCCTTTACAAAACGGGGATCAGCCGTCATTACACCATCCACGTCAGTCCATATTTCGATGGCATCAGCATTTAAAGCCGCGCCTAATATGGAGGCAGTATAATCCGAACCGCTTCGGCCCAGGGTAGTGGTTTGTCCCTGCAACGTACTGGCAATGAAACCTGTAACAATATTAAATCCTTTATTAACGGCATAATAGTCCTGAATTAAGCGGTTGGAGGTTTCAAAATCAACTTTGGCAAAACCAAAATTTGCATCAGTCCGGATCAGGATTCGTGCATCGGTATAGCTGGCCGACTGAATTTCAGGTTTTAACACCTGGGTGATCACAAAAGCCGAAAGCCGTTCCCCGAAACTCAGGATGAGGTCGCGGGTGCGCAAAGTGAGTTCTCCTACCAGCGAAGCACCTTTGGCAATTCCCGACAACTCGTTACACACCGACATCACTTCTGCCATTGCTGAAGATTGCCGGGTCATAGGCAATAGCTCCTTGAGGGTTGCCAGATGCTGTTGCTCAATTTGCTTGATAATTTCTTCATAGCCTGATTTATCAACGGGGATTAAAACACAAAGCCTGACCAGTTGATCAGTAATTCCGCCCTGTGCCGAGACTACCAGCGTAAGTTCAGTATCTCTTGAATAATGTTCCTTAACGATTTCTATCACATTTTTAATTCGTCCGGGATTTGCTATGGATGATCCGCCAAATTTTAATATTCTCATAATGAATTGATTTAGGTTATTTTCAACTAATCGTATTATTGGGCTGCTGGTCTAAATCCCTTTATATAAATGTTTTAAAAATAAAAAAGCC
>CAIXAQ010000663.1 GCA_903917425.1 uncultured Bacteroidales bacterium | reverse complement strand
ATTATTGGCGATTTCTCGCTCGAAGGCAGCATTTATTCTATTAATGAATCATTGACTTTGGCTTTTAAAGAAATTAAGAGTAGGATAAGGCAGGACATTATTAGAGACTGTCTAAAAATTAAAAATCGGTTTAACAGGTGTGAAAATTGTTTAAAAGAATGTTAGTAAATACTATGTAAATAATTGACTATCAGCTTGAAGCGAATATAATATTTCGTAACATTATGGAAATCAAACACATAAAGCATTATGAAAGCATATCCAAGCAGTCTCACCGATAGTCAATGGAAAGCAATATTAGCAATTATGCGGGACAAACGGAAACGAAAACATAGTTTAAGAGAAATTTTTGATGCACTCTTCTGCTTGCTTAAAACAGGTTGTCAGTGGCGGATGCTGCCAATACATTTTCCATCATGGAAACTTGTTGACTACTATTTTTCCAAATGGAAAAACAATGGCACTATTGAATTGGCCCATGAACAACTAAGGGACAAGACTCGAACTAAAGAAAGTAGGAAAGCATGAATCTCCAAGCATTGGTATTATTGATAGTCAGAGCGTTAAAACAACAAGAATTGGAGGATTAAACCGTGGAATTGATGGAGGCAAAAAAACAAAAGGGCGCAAGCGACATATTATTGTGGATACTATGGGACTATTGTTGGCAGTAGTAGTGCATGCCGCAAATGAGCATGATAGCAAAGTAGCTACAATGGTGATTGCAGAACTAAGGGGTAAGTTTGCCAGATTGGTAAAGATAATTGCAGATGGAGGTTATCGAGGAGAATTGATCGAAAATACACGCAAAATATATGGATGGATTGTTGAAGTAGTTCTTCGGTCGGATTCTTCTGTTAAATTTCAAGTTCTGCCAATACGCTGGCTTGTTGAAAGAACCTTCGCTTGGTTTGAAAGTTATCGAAGATTAAGCAAAGATTTTGAGTATCATGCTGAAACAAGTCAAACTATGACCCAGTTAGCCATGATAAAACTTATGTTTAACAGAATTAAAAAATAAAGTTTAGACAGTCTCTAAGGGTTTTGAATCTGCAAAGTTATTACCGCAAAGCTCGCTGAGTAGGCGCAGAGAGCCACGGAGCTATTTTTGTGGCTTACTTTGCGAAAACAGTTCGACAGGCTCACCGCATCGCTCTGCGCAAATCTTTGCGGTCCTTTGCGGTTACTTTTTTGACATATTCTGTCATACTTCAAACGGGATAAATTGGGTATTATGATTTTCGAATTTCAGATTTAAAGTTTCAGGTTTCAGGTTCCGGGTTCCGGGTTCCGTGTTCAAGTTTCTGGTTTCAAGTTTCTGGTTCCTGGTTCTGGTTTCTGGTTTCAGTTCCCAGTGCGTAGCTTTACTGTAATTTAAAGTGCTGATCTCATGGATAATATATTAGAATTTGAATATTGAGCCCAAGGTCCACTACGAAAAGTCCCAAATGCTGATTTTCAACACTTTTCACCCCCTGCCCCCAAGGGGGAAGTGTTAAAAATCAGCATTTACAAAGCCAATTGTTAGCGATCTATAGCTAAAATAGCTTTTCGTAGTGAACTCAAGTGTAAGGTTTAATCCATTTTTAGGATAATTTATCTCATGTAATGAATTTTCGGATGAAAACTGGCATATAATTATACTATAAATGAGTCATAGCTGCATAAACAAAGATATAGTAAATCGGGCAAGATTCAATAATACAATACAATTTTTGAATAATTTAAACATCTGGTTTTTAAAAGGTTAAATATATGCGGTTTATAGCAGGCTTATTTAGAATATTTATAAATTACACAAACGGCCTGAAAAAAAAAGACAATATACCATTTTTTATGTTTTATTAACATATATTTACCACCCCGTAAACTGGGCTAAAGGCAAAAAGCAGGGTAAATACAATGTTGAAATTTATTTTTCAGATTGAAAACTCATAACTTTTTGCAGGCAGAATTGAACAGGATACGGACGGAACAGGGGAATTCAGCAGCGGTTAAAAGCGGCTTGATTCCCAGGTAAGGGGAGTTGACTAAAAGCTTTACAGGCCGGGTTATACGGAAAGAATGCCGGGGATAATTTTTCGCAGGCATGGAAGGAAGAAACAGGATTGACGACCTATAAATAAACGGGAAACAACTGAAATATAATATAAGAATTCAATTACCTGGCATTGAGCCGGAACCGGTGAAAATCGAAGGAAGGTGAAAGCAGGGCAGGAGATTGAGATAAATAAAGCAGAATATATTGAAGCCCACCTGAACTTATCAGAAGGTTTAGCGGACTGAAAGGCGAAGGGGTTGATAACCACTAAACTCTAAAGCCAACAACACAACGTTCTTTTTTTGAAATACTAACAGAAATATCTTGTACAACCCACAGGGAAGCGTTTTAGGGATCACCCGGAAACAACTTACTGGTACTGAAATTACGCATTAAACTCGCCTGGCTCATCGTACTAATTTACTCAGATTGGACAGAATAAACCTACATCTTTTACAACAGGGTAATACTTTTACCCTCGCTGCTTGTACGACACCTTTACAGGATGTTTCTACGCGTGGTTTTTCCATCCTTCACGGCAATATAGCCGATTATATCCTTGTTTCTTATTACAGCAGCAGCCCATGTCCACAGGGCTCTGAGTTTCATACAACCGAATTACCCAATTCCTTTACCTTCAGATCAAGCAAACAGATTTTATTCCGGGACTTCACAGGCTGTGAAGTGCTAACCGGTTTTACTCCAACTACATTAACATCTGCCCGGGGTTTATACCCAATGCAGGCAGGTGTGAACAAACTACTACATTCTTAGTATAGTAAAAGGGAATACCCGTGAGGGCGGTTCCTTAACTGTAGTATAGAATATTCGCTTACGCTCCCGCCTGCCTATCCCTTTCTCGAGTACTAATGATAGTGAATGATTAAAAAACTTTTACCCTGGAACAAAAGCGTTTTGTTTATTGCTGCCACGCTGCTGGCGGTGTTTATCGCGGTTTATGCCCCGGTTACAGGCTATGGAACGGCCGGCGCGAATGCTAATATCTATGTTACAGGCAAATCTTATTCCGGCTGCGAAACCTATGCAGCAAGGTTGGTAAGTTCCTTTTCTCCTGCTTCAAGCAATAAGTTATATTTCGCTGCTTCCAATGCGGGAGCGGCCCGGATGGGATATACCCGTAGAATCGTAAATGCTTTGCCCTTAAGCCTGGCTCTCACAGCTACGGTATGCGAATTCAAAGCCGGGGCATTCAGGGGAACTTTTAATTTTAAAGATGCAAATGCCGGCCTTTTACCGGCAGGTAAAAATATAACTTACGATATTCCGGATTCAAAATTTAAGGCAATTACGCAAGCAGCTGGCCTGAATGGTAAAACCGCTGATGACGCGAAAATTAATGTAGCCTATAATATAAGGTATACCCCCGGCCGACCCGTAAGCGGAAACCGGCAGGCGGGAGGAAGGGTAAGCGGAGTTGGAAAACAGGGGTATTTGAATACGGGACAGTGTACCGTTGAGTTAAAAACCCATACACTTACACCGGGCAAGCTGGCCCTGCAAATAACGAAATTTGATTTTACTGATTACAGGAGTACCTGCAAGGTGCCCCTGTTTTGTGCTTAAATAAAACCTGGTAAGCGCCCCGCGCCTAACCGCAAATAATATTTATTAAAACTGATGCCATGAAAATACAATCTTTACCCCGGAAAAACAGTGTTATTTTAGTAGTTTCTGCAATCTTAGTATGCCTGTCATTTACTGCAAATGCGGCTGACATAAATTGTTTAGGAACTGGAAGCTGGAGTGCTTCGGCCTGGCCAAATACTACAAGAACGGGGCAAATAACTACCTCAACCAGCTCAACTGCTGTTACTGGTGCAAGTACGTCATTTTTAACGCAAATAAGTGTTGGTAATATTATTAAAACCGGTGGAGGTGCAACAATAGGCACTGTTGCATCAATAACCGATAATACACATTTAACTTTAGCTGTTAATGCAGCTTCTGCCAATTCAGGTATAGCATATAAATCACAGGGAATTGGATCCGCAGACAATGTTTATATAGCAAATGATTTTACAGTGACTGTTGATGTTGATGCAGTTTGTGCGAGCCTTTATTTGGGCGGGATTACTACTTCAAGTACTACAGGATATGGTTTTTTAACAGTGAATGCAAGTAAATCTTTAACTGTAGCAGGTGTAACTCAAGTTGGTAATACTGCAAATACAACAACTACTCCAACTACTCTTTTAGGTAAAATTACAACAAATGCAGGATCTGTGTTTGATGCTCAGGGGGCATTAACCATAGGGTATAATTCCACTCACAAAGGCACACTTGATATGACCAACGGAGGTACACTTAAAATTGGATCTACTTTTACCATTCCAACTTCATCACTGGCGTCCTTTATACCTGGAGGCGGAACTATTGAATATTATAAATCTGCATCAGTAGCAGATCAAACAGTAGTTCAATGTACCGGTACAACAAGTTTGACTGCAGCATACAATAATCTGACTTTATCAGGATCCGGAGTAAAAACGATCAATAATGTACAGGTTAATGGAATCATCACAATGAAAGGCACCGCTACAACATCATCCACCACTGGTTTAACCGCAGGGGCAAGCGCAACTTTGATATACAATGGAACAAGTCTGCAAACAACGAGTTATGAATTTGGGGCATTAAATGGATCATCGGAAAGACCGTTTACTGGGACAGGAGGTGTAATAATAAATAATGCTTCAGGGGTTAAATTAGGCTCACATTCTATAATCAGTAATGGATTGACGCTTACATCGGGCGATTTAAATTGCAACGGCTATACTTTAACTGTTGGTTGGCAACTTACACTAACAGCCGGAAATTTAAATATCGGCAGCAGTAGGTTAAACCTTAATGGCCCTGCCAT
>CAIXAQ010000662.1 GCA_903917425.1 uncultured Bacteroidales bacterium | reverse complement strand
ATCCTGAAGAACGCTTTTATAACCGTACCGTTATTATCGATATAGTTCCCCAAAAGTAGATTAAAAAAATAGTTTAATAGAGTTGAGAAAAGGCTGTCTGAAAAAAAATCAGGCAGCCTTTTTTGCGATTTTTTAAAAGTTAATTGATAATCGGAAATCGTTAATCCGCAATCGAAAATCCGCAATCCGCAATCGTAAATCTGCAATCCGCAATCGTTAATAGAAATTGGAACATGGTTAATCGTTAATCCGCAATCCGAAATCCCCAATCCCCAATCGTTATTCGTTAACCAAGAGCATAGTGTGAATGATATAACATTATTCCCGAATTGTGTAAGGCTTTCCGGTGTCAATAAGTCCACTTTTGCATGGTGAAACTTTACTCACGAATTAAAACAAAAAGCTATGAAAACACTTCTAATCAATCTATCGTTTGCAGTAATTCTGCTTCTGATGCCACTCCTAAATTTCGCCCAGGCACCTAACCTTGGAACCGCTGCCGGTTTTGTGCTTTTTTCAACCCATGGAGCGGTAAGTAATACAGGAATATCGCAACTTACAGGAAATATAGGTACCAATAGCGGTTCAAGCACAGCTTTTGGGAATGTGAACGGCGTGATGCACGACAACGACGGAGCCAGTGCACAATGTGCAGCCGACTTGCTGATAGCCTATAACCAGTTGAATAGCACCATCCCAACATTTTTTCCTGCACCATTGCTTGGAAACGGGGCAACCCTCGTTGCAGGCGTTTATTCAATTGCTGAAGAAGCAACTTTGAACCTCGGCCTCACCCTCGATGCACAAGGTGATGCAAATTCAGTATTTATATTTCAGATACAAGGTGCATTTTCAACAAATGCAGCTTCTAAAATTTATTTAAAAAACGGGGCCCTGGCTTGCAACGTATTCTGGAAAGTTGAAGGACTGGTAAGCATGGCTTCCGGATCAACCATGAGAGGTACAATTATTGCCAACAATGCTGCCATTGTGATGAGTTCGGGCGACACGCTCGAAGGCAGGGCACTTTCGACTACCGGTGCAATTACTATCGATGGAGTACTTGCTTACACGCCTATTGGTTGTGGCAGCCCAGTGCTGACAGGACCTGTTGCTCCCAACCTCGCTTCTACCGAATGTTATGCATTGTTTTCCTCCAACGGTGCGGTTACAAATACCGGAATTACGACTGTTTCGGGTGATGTTGGAACAAATGTCGGGCTTACTACCGGGTTTGATCCATTGCTGGTTACAGGTGCGGTGCATGCTATCCCGGATATTTCCACGGCACAGGCTGCTGCCGACTTACTTGATGTTTATACATACCTGAATACACTTCCTTACGATATAGAGTTACTGTATCCGGCACAGTTCGGCAACGACCTGGTACTTACACCCCACACCTACCTGCTTAATGCAGCCACTGCTTTAACCGGTTCTCTTTATCTCAATGCACAGGGTAATGCTGATGCAGTTTTTGTGATCCTGATAAACGGTGCACTATCGACAAGCACCTATGCAAAAGTTATACTCACAAACGGGGCACAGGCAAAAAATGTGTACTGGAAAATTGAAGGCGCCGTAAGTATAAACAACTACTCAGTTTTTAAAGGAACAATCGTCAGCAACAATGGAGCTTTGGGAGCAATAAATACAGGGGTCACTCTCGACGGAAGAGCTCTGTTAATGGTGGGTGCATTAACTACCAATGCAATTGCCACTGCGATGATTTCCAACTGCATTTTAACTGGGATTCCTGAAGTAAACTCCGGAAACACAAACAAGCGGGTAAACATTTATCCAAACCCTTTTAAGGCTTCAGTACAACTTACGCTGAATGATCTGCTTCAAGGCCAGAGAGTTGAATTTATCCTGTATAACGCTTTAGGAGTAGAAGTGATGAATGTTGTGCTCTCGAAGCAATCAACCCTGCTGAACACAAGCGATCTTCCCTCTGGAATTTATATCTACAAAATAATTTCTGATACTCAACTGATCCAATCGGGCAGGCTGGTATCACGAAAATAGTTTGACTCTAAGTAAAAGCCCGCCGCAAAGTTTGTGGCGACTTTTGTTTTGTTTGGCAACAAATAAAATGTGTGTATTATGCAACATTTTTGAATAATTGTATAATTCTAATTGTGCTTTTATTAGCGTAATTGCACCTAATAATAATCAGGTTTAATCCCAAAAAATGAAAGAGCAAGTTAATGACTCAGTCGTTGAATATTCACCAGACGAAAAACCAATTTCAGTGCTGCAGCAGGCATTAATAGCTTCTGAAACGCGCTACCGCCGTCTTTTTGAAACCGCTAAAGACGGGATCCTTATCCTGGATGCCGATAGCGGGAAAATTGTTGATGTAAACCCATTTCTGATAGATCTGCTGGGCTATTCGGAGGAGCAATTTTCAGGGAAAGAAATCTGGGAAATAGGATTGTTCAAAGATATTGCTGCCAACAAGGAAAAGTTCCTGGAATTGCAGCAGGAAGAATTTGTCCGGTATGAAGATTTACCGCTTGAAACCGCCGAAGGCAAAAAAATAAATGTTGAATTTGTGAGTAATGTGTATTCGGCCGGCGGGGAAAAAGTGATTCAATGCAATATCAGGGATATTACCGCACGCAAGTTGGTTGAGGAAACCTTACATGAAAACAATCTGCGCCTGGAACTTGTGATGAAGGCTGCAAATATGGCCTGGTGGAACATGGACATTAAAACCGGGAACGTTACATTCGAGAAGTTTGAAGAGATGCTGGGGTATCCTCCCGAAAAATTTATTCATAATACGGATTTCACTGCCCTGCTGCATCCCGATGATTACGACAAAGCCATGGATGCCATAAGGATGCACTGCAGCGGAGAAATAAGCAAATATGAAGTTGAATATCGTATTAAAGCGAGTTCGGGCAAATACCTGTGGTTTTATGATATCGGATCTATTGTAAAAAAGGATGCTGACGGAAAACCTCTTAAAGTTGCCGGGATTGTAATCAATATCACCGAACGCAAACAGGCGGAAATGTTGCTTAAAGAAAGTGAAATTCGGTTCAAAAATTTGTTCGAAAAGCACAATGCAATCATGCTGCTTATCGAACCTGAGTCAGGATCCATCATTGATGCCAACAATGCTGCCGCTGCTTTTTATGGCTACAGCATATCCTGTCTTAAAACTATGACTATTTATGATATCAATGTATTACCGGCCGGACAAATTAATATCGAACGCAAAAAAGCTGTCTATGCAAAGAAAAACTTTTTTATTTTCCCGCATAAAATAGCCAGTGGAGAAATACGCAATGTTGAAGTACATTCTTCGCCTATCGATTTCCAGGGACGGGAAATACTTTTTTCAATTATACATGATGTTACGGATCGTACCGCGGCGGAAGCGGTGATCAAACTAAAAACAGAAGAGTTGCAGATGACTAATGCCGAAAAGGATAAGTTCTTTTCCATTGTGGCCCACGACCTGCGCAGCCCGTTCAATGGATTTCTCGGACTAACGCAAATTATGGCAGAGCAGTTGAATGATTTATCGTTGAATGATATTTCAAAGATTGCAACCAACATGAAATTATCTGCCACCAATCTTTTCAGTTTGCTCGAAAACCTACTGGAATGGTCGTGCCTGCAAAGAGGGATCACCGATTTTAATCCGATACCAATAAAGTTATTGCCAAAAATTAATGAGAGCTTACTCTCGGTTATGGAATCAGCAAATAAAAAGCGGATTTCTGTCACTATTGCTGTTCCCGAAAGCTTTGTTGTTTATGCCGATGGCAATATGATAGCGTCAACCATCAGGAATTTAGTATCTAATGCTGTTAAATTTACACCTATAGGCGGATCTGTCAGCATTTCGGCAAAATCTTCAAACGGTAACTTAGTGGAAATCTCCATCTGTGATAATGGCATTGGGATGAGCAGCGATATCCTGGAAAATCTTTTCAGGATAGGCGCAAGTACTAACCGAAAAGGCACTGAAGACGAGCCAAGTACAGGACTCGGCCTGGTTCTTTGCAAGGATTTTATCGAAAAACTCGGCGGGAAACTGGCTGTGGAAAGCCAGGAAGATAAAGGCAGTACATTCCGCTTTACCATTCCAGTGCAAAAATAGAATTCAGTATTTCATTTTTACAATGAGTTGATGAGAAAATCATGATTTCATTTTATTTTCATGCTCTCACTCCACATTCACGATTGATGTGTGAATGATGTAACTCTTATCCAATATTGTGTAACACAAGCTTATGCAGAAGGAACCACCTTTGCAGTGTGAAAATCAACCCTCTTAAAAATTGAAAATAATGAAAACTCTGAAATTAATTGTTATCGCATTGGCATTGTTTCTGGCTGGGTCCATCCAGGCCCAGGTATCAGTGAATGTGAATATAGGTTCACCTCCCATGTGGGGACCGGCTGGATATAGTTATGTTCAGTATTATTACCTGCCTGATGTAGAAGCTTACTATGACGTTCCTTCGTCGATGTTTATTTACCAGAGTGGTGGCGTGTGGATTCACAGGACGTACCTCCCGGCACGATACAGGCATTATGACCTTTACAATGGCTATAAAGTGGTGATGACAGATTATCACGGCAATACTCCCTACACTCATTATAAAGAGCATAAGTATAAATATGCAAAAGGGTATCGTGGCCCATCACAAAAAAGCATTGGCAACAGGCCGGAAAAGGAGAAGATCAGATCAAATGTACATACAAACGTTCACACCTATAACAAGGCTTCCGGCCAGGAAAATGGAAGAAACCAGGTAAATGGAAATAACAATAAAAAAAGCGGGAATGATAAGAGTAACGGGCACGGTAAGAAGAAATAATTGCTTGAATAGAAACTAATGTCCTAAATTATAGTGACTTGACTGGTTTAGCAACAAATTGAGTGGAATTAGCTTAAGAAGGTCAGAAGACGGAAGTCAGAAGACCGAAGAAGTTGATAATTAGAAAATAGCCTTACTAATGAAAAACGAAAGAAGAAATGAAATTGTACTACAAGGCTCTACTTTCTTAGAATGGAAGAAGTTCTGAGGGTAACTTCTGGCTTCCGTCTTCTGGCTTCCGGCATTGTCAATTCACTCATTAAATTTACAGTAGAACCACTTGAATAAATACAATTAAACCAAATACTAAAAAACAATTAAACAAATGAAAACAATTACTTTATCATTACTGTTTGCACTGATACTATCGGGGGCAAGCGTGTTTGCTCAAAAATCGGGCAATTCGGGTGGCGGCCACGGACATACCCTTAACTTAGGACTGGGCGTTGGCGGCTATTATGGATACTATAATCATGTAGGCCATTCGTTACCGGTTATAAATATCAACTACGAATTTGATGTGGCAAGGAATTTTACACTGGCTCCTTTTGTCTCTATTTATACATATAGGAACGACAATGACCATTACCGTGAAACCATCCTCCCCCTTGGTGTTAAAGGCACTTACTATCTCGACCAGGCACTTAATGCCGGTCCTGACTGGGATTTTTATTTAGGTGGTTCATTAGGATTTGCAGTAAGAAACGCGTCCTGGGATGCCGGTTACTCGGGTGAAACATATTACCAGGATGTGAGCCCTTTGATCCTCGATCTGCACTTAGGTGCTGAATACCATTTAAGCGGCAATGTCGGATTATTCCTTGATTTGTCGACAGGCGTTACCACTCTTGGACTGTCATTTCGTTAAAAAATGAGTTCGCTGTTAAATAAATGGCAGACTTAGTCACCAGAAACCTGTTTCAGTTCGAAATGGGTTTTTGCGTTTTGAATAATTATCCTGAACCATTTTCCTTTTCAATAACATTGCTTTTCTTGTCTTTTACCTGCTTCACAAAGACAATCCGGATATGACAAACACAAAAAAATCCCCATCCAGGCTCAGGGCTTTCTTCAAAATACTTGGCCCCGGACTTGTAACCGGTGCCAGTGATGATGATCCTTCGGGAATTGCGACCTACTCGCAGGCTGGTGCCGGATTCGGGCTTTCCTTGCTGTGGACTGCTCTTCTTACATTTCCGCTTATGGCATCACTGCAGGAAATGTGTGCGCGTATCGGCCTGGTAACATCGCATGGTTTAGCCGGTACACTTAAAGCAAACTATCCGAAACCTGTTTTGTACCTGATGCTGTTATTCAGTGCACCTGCAATAATAATGAACATAGGTGCCGATATAGCAGGGATGGGCGCAGTTGGCAATTTGTTATTCCCATCCATTCATTCAACTTACTTTTGTATTGCATTCACCATATTGCTTTTAGTGCTGATTATCTACCTGCCTTTTCAGAAAATAGCTGCTGTATTGAAATATCTATGCATTGTGCTCCTGGTGTATATGATTGTTCCTTTTTTGTATAAACAGGATTGGATGGCAGTTTTGAAAGCTACTTTCATCCCGGCGATACACTTTGATAAAGAGTTTATCAGCATCCTGGTTGCCATACTTGGCACTACCATTTCGCCTTACCTTTTCTTCTGGCAGGCAACTATGGAGGTAGAAGACAAAAAACACAAAAAAATCCTGGTGGTGAATAAGAAAGTAATTGGCGAAATGAAAAAAGATGTCGATTTCGGGATGATGTTCTCCATACTTACCATGTTCTGTATCCTACTCACTACAGGGTCGGTTTTATTCAACGGCGGCATTCATAAGATTGAAACTGTTGAACAGGCTGCCCAGGCATTGAAGCCGTTAGCAGGGAATGCCGCTTACCTGCTTTTTGCAATCGGCGTAATCGGCACCGGGCTCCTTGCTATTCCGGTTCTGAGTGGCGCGTTATCCTACATTGTTACCGAAACTTTTGGCTGGAAAAAGGGACTGGATAAAAAATTCCACCAGGCAAAAGGATTTTATGTAATCATAGCCATTTCGCTTATCCTTGGCCTGTCGCTGAATTACATAGGCATTTCACCTATTAAAGCACTTATCTATTCAGCCATTCTTTATGGTATGACTGCACCGGTTTTAATTGCAATCATTCTTCACATCTCGAACAACAAAAAAATTATGGGAACGCATACAAACGGTAAAATGTCGAATATTTTTGGATTTGCGGCACTCATTCTCATGTCTGGAGCTTCGGTGGTGTTGGTTTATATGCAGTTTGCTGCAAAATAATACGGTGTAGCACTTTTAATCAGACATCAGCCTTAATGTGTGAATAATATAACTCTTTTAATTTATTGTGTAACACATAGCGGAAGATAGAGACCGAACTTTGTAGTCATAAATTATTCAAATAAACCATAAGACAGAAATCATGAGTATCAGGAACGTATTAATAGGCGTAATGGCTGGTGTCGCAGCCGGAGCAACATTAGGAATTTTATATGCGCCCGAAAAGGGATCAGCAACAAGGAGAAGGTTTTCGAGAAAAAGCTATGACTATACCGATGAATTAGAAAGCAAATTCAATGATCTGATCGACAACATCACCGAACAATTTCAATCAATGGTGGAAGAGGTTAATCTTATATCGGAAAACGACAGGCTAAAACAGGCAAACACCAAATAATCACTCTGAAAAGGCTTATTCTGCTTGTAAAAAGTGGTCCTACCACGAATTGAATGGAATTGTTATCTTTTGGTCGGAAGACCGAAGTCAGGAGACCGAAGCGATTGCTGACTTGATAGCACACTTTGCCAATGGAAATAAGTCGAAGAATATCAATTGTCGCTAAAAAGACACATACTTTGAATAAAATAGTTTTCAGTGTAACTTCTGACTTCCGACTCCTGACTTCCGACAATATAATTTCAACCAATAAAGTAACAGTAGAACTAAGAAGAGTTTTAAAATACAAAAGGAGCATGGAAACACCGGCAAATTCACTTGAATCATTGTTTGAGAGGGCGGAAGCGTATGGCAAAACAACCTACGAGCTCTCGAAACTCAAGCTGCTGGAAACCACCAATATACTTGTGTCTTCTGTCATTGCAAGGCTGAGTGTTATGTTGATGATTTCCATGTTCTCATTCGTATTGAGCATAGGCGTGGCACTTTGGTTGGGCGATATACTCGGAAAATCGTATTACGGTTTCTTTGTGGTTTCAGGATTTTATATGATTGCCGGTATAGTTTTGCATTTTTTCCTATACAAATGGGTTAAAAAGCCAATCAGTGAATTAATCATTAAACAAGCTCTTCAATAAATCGTGTTATGCAAACTATCATTACAGAAGCCGATCTGAGATATGCCATAGTCGCATTGGAAAGCAGGCAAGCCGAGGAAAGCTTTTTGCTGAAAGAACAATTCCTTGTTACGGTCGAAAGTATAAAACCTGTCAACCTGATTAAAAATATTTTCATGGAAGCTGCGGAATCACATGATTTACAAGACAATATCATAAATTCCACCATTGGTATTTCTACCGGTTACCTCTCCAAACTTCTTTTCCAGGGCATATCCGGCAGCCCGGTTAAAAAGATTCTCGGTACGGTCATCATGTTTGGAATTAAAAACCTGGTGGCGCAAAACCCTGAAATAGTGAAATCGTGGGGTAAATCAGTTTTTCATTTGATAAAGAACCTTCTGGGTGACAAAGAAACAGAAACTGACGAAAAGAAGCCTTCGGAGGCTGCGTCCTAATAAGAAATGTGATTCCTAACATGGACTGGACAGAACCGTTCGGCTGAGCTCAGGCCGAAGCCAAAAAGGAACGCAAAACACATAACATTAAATTAAGAATAAAAAAGTGAAGGGGCTTGAAATACTTTTACATTTTGTGTTCT
>CAIXAQ010000661.1 GCA_903917425.1 uncultured Bacteroidales bacterium | reverse complement strand
TGCCTTTGTCGCCAAACAATAAAGTGGATCGTAAAAAGCTACCTCCACCTACTTCCGGACTTTTGTACTGCAATGGAAAGTCGCCTCAGGAATATGTGTTACCCCAAACCCCCCACGAGGATTTAATTTCTGAAATTCTTTGCGTAATAATGAACCTTGAAAAAATCAGTGCTGATAGCGATATTTTCGACATGGGTGTTCATTCTCTGATGGCTGCAAAGATTGCTTCTGAAATAAGAAAGAAATTCTCGAAAAAGATTGAACTCAAAGATATTTTTGAGCATCGGAATATTCAAAGCCTTGCAAAATTCATCTCTGACATAACAGTTAACGAAAAAGCGGAACTGATTTCAATTTCGCGGGTGCCCAACAGGAAAAACATTCCACTTTCATTTCAGCAGGAACAGATATGGTTTTTAAGTAAACTTGTTCCCAATAACAGGGCTTATAATTTTCAGTTTACTCTGACGCTGAAAGGTAAACTCGATAAAAAAATCCTGGTGAAGTTTCTCAATGAAATGGTTATCCGCCATGAGATATTGAGAACAACTTTCCATGAAGGCACGCGGGGGCCCGTTCAGATTATTCATGCACCCTGGAAGGTGAAACTTAATGAAGCCGACCTGGCCGGTCTTCCTGAAGATAACAAAGCCGGAGAAGCTGAAAAACTGATTGAAAAAGTGTTATCCCACTCCTTCGACTTTAGCAAACTTCCGCTTATTTCGTGGAGCCTGTTTAAAATAAGTGAAGAAGAACATATTTTCCTTCACATGGAGCATCATTTTCTTCATGATGGATGGGAAGCCGGTATTTTCCTGCGAGAAATGAAAGCGTTTTATTGCGCGTGCCTGGAAGGCAAGCCCTCGCCTCTCCCCGAACTGCCAATTCAGTATGCCGATTACACAATATGGCAGCGCAACAATCTTTCGGGCGACCGTCTTGAAGAAAAAATAAGTTACTGGATAAATAAAATAAAGGATTACCCTACCGTCTTGAACCTGCCGACCGACCATCCGCGTCCATTTGTTCAGAGTTTTAACGGTGATGCCATAAGGCTTAATTTAAAAAGAAGCCTGTATCATTCGCTGCGCGAATTCAGCAGGAATAATAAGGTAACTCTTTTTAATACAATGTATTCCGCCTTTTCTATTTTGATCTCAAAATACAGCAGGCAGTCGCAGTTTCTCATTGGCACCGGTGTTGCCAACCGCAATTTAAAGGAAACAGAGGGGCTGATGGGGATGTTTGTGAATACCGTTCTTCTTTATTCAGATCTGTCAAATAATCCAACCTTTCAGTACCTTATTAATACAACAAAGGCGAGCATGATTTACGATGCCGCTCATTACGATATCCCTTTCATGCATATCGTGGAGCGGCTGAAAGCCGGCGTCACCCCCGGTCGAAACCCCTTGTTCCAGGTATTATTCGCTTTTCACGACAGCGATGTTCCTCTTCTCGATTTTGGAGGACTTCATGGCGAATTGTTCGAAAAACACAACGCCACTTCCAAATTGGATATGAATGTCATTTGCATTCCAAGAGCCGAACAACATGTAGCTACTGAATCAGCTCATCTTGAAACGGAAGATATAACCATTGTTTGGGAATACAACAGCGATATTTTTCAGAGAGAAACTATACAAGGAATGTTTGACCATTATATGGTTCTCCTTGAAGAAGTTATCAAGTTCCCAGATAAAAAGGTGCAGGATATTGATTTGCTTGATCAAAAAGAGAAACAGAAGGTTTTACACGATTTTAATGATAACGCTATTCATTATAACAGGAATAAAACGATGAAAGAACTTTTTGAGGATCAGGTTAAGATGCGGCCTCAGAAGGTGGCCATTATTCATAACGGGAAAGAACTTTCTTACCGGGATTTAAATATAAAAGCCAACAGGTTTGCTGACAAAATAACGATGATTTACCGGAATCATTTTGCCGGTGAATCTCTCCATAATAAGCCCGTTGGCGTGTGTTTGGAACGCGGGCCGGGAATGTTAATCGGAATATTGGGCATTCTGAAATCCGGAGGGTATTATGTTCCACTACTTCCTCATTTTCCTGAAAATCGTCTGAAATTTATCATGGAGGATTCTGATATCAAGATCATCTTTTCAGAAAACGACATTGTGAAACAACTACCCTTTTTGCCTGAACAGGGAAGAATCTTTGTTTCTCTTGACGAGGATATAAAGGATAACGCGAATAGAAGTGATGAGAACCCGGATAATATTAACAACTCTGGAGATATTGCGTACATTATCTACACGTCAGGTTCCACAGGAAACCCGAAAGGAGTGACAATACCTCATATCGCTGTAAATAACTTTGTTGAATCGGTCAAGGCGGATATAATTACTGAAAATGATATTATTGCACAAAGTGCCAACTTCGCCTTCGACGCTTCTATTTTTGAATTCTGGGGAACGTTACTGACAGGTGCAACTCTCGTCATTATTGACAACCACAAAGTTGAGGATTTCACGTTGTTGAAAAAGGAAATTTCTGATTATAATATCACATCCGCCTGGTTTACTACTTCCTTGTTCAATGCGATCGTTGATTGCGACCCGGAATTGCTATTTCCACTCAAATCCGTGTTGTTTGGCGGTGAAGCATGCAATGTAAGTACCGTTAAAAAATTACTTGGGGTGAAACCGACTTCCCTCATGCTCGTCAACGGTTATGGACCAACGGAATGCACTACTTTCAGCGCATACTGTATCATTACAGATCAGTACAAGGACAGCGATATTATTCCAATTGGGAAGCCACTCCACAACTATTCTGCCTACATCCTGGATACGAAACTAAACCCTCTGCCAGTGGGTGTTCCGGGAGAACTTTATATTGGCGGTGACTCTCTTGCAATAGGTTACCTTAACAGGGCTGAACTTACCAAAGAACGGTTTATTGAAAATCCGTTTGTGTCGAAAGATGATAAAGAGATGCATAGAAATACCCGCCTTTACAAAACAGGCGATTTGGTGAGATGGTTGCCGGATGGCAATATTGAGTTCCTTGGACGAACAGACTTTCAGGTAAAGATTCGCGGTTTCAGAATCGAACCCGAGGAAATTGAGACTGTCCTTCTAAGGCATGAGGATGTAAAACAATGCGTTGTAATACCATGGAATCAACAACTTATAGCCTACTGGGTTCCCAGGGATAAAGCGATCGCGCAGGAAGATATGAAGACTTTCCTTGGCCGTCAACTCCCGGCATTCATGATTCCAACGGCTTTCATCAAGATGGAATCATTCAAACTAAATAGCAATTTTAAGGTTGACAGAAGTAAACTCCCTATCCCTAAATTAGAGGATATAATGTCTTCCAAAAGAGAATATATCCCGCCTGTCACGTTGACGGAGGTTACACTTGCTGATATATGGAAAGAACTTCTATCTCTTGACAAAATAAGCGTCAACGATAACTTCTTCGAAATTGGAGGCAATTCCATTCTCACTGTAAGAATGCTTTCAAGTGTCAAAAGGAAGCTTGGAGCGGATGTGAATATATCACAAATGTTTGCACAGCCCACCATTGCTTATCTGGCAGCGTTTATTGATGGCACGGGAATAACATCCGGCAAATCCGAAAATAATCTAAGTTTAGCGCTGAAGGATTCTGAAATGGTTGTCAAGGTTGAGAATACAAAATCAGAACAGGAACAACAACCTTCTTGTATTCTCCTTACAGGCGTCACCGGGTTTTTGGGAGTTTATCTTCTTGATGGTTTGATTAAGAAGACCAACGCTGATATTTATTGCCTGATAAGAGGCAAGGATATTGAGGATGTTCAGCTCCGTTATGAATCAACGCTTGATTTGTATAAAAAGGAGTACTTAAAAAATCATCCGAGAGTAAAACTTGTAAAGGGAAATTTAGCGGAAAATAATCTTGGAATGGATGATGCCACCCTGAAAAAGATGAAGGATAAAATTGATTCCATATATCATTCAGGAGCCATGGTCCATCACATGTATGATTATAACACGATACGGAAATCCAATGTTTTATCCACGGTGGATCTTCTTAAAATCGCGGCCACCGGTAAAAAGAAAACCCTCAATTATATTTCCACCTTGAGTGTGGCAAGTATCCGGGATATCAATGGATATACAGTAGAGGTTAATACTGAAGATTCACCCTTGTCAACGAACGGTTATACATTGACCAAGTGGGTTTCAGAGAAAATATTAAGTAATGTGCAGGACATTGACATTAATATTTTCAGACCAGGAAACATTACTGGCGA
>CAIXAQ010000660.1 GCA_903917425.1 uncultured Bacteroidales bacterium | reverse complement strand
TTAAAGGGTTCATAAAGAATTGCAGATTTGCCTGATAATCAGTCTCTATACTTGAATCAACAGAATCGATGGCACGAGCAGTTTCTATATGTATCGGAACATTATTATGAGTTTGTCTTGCCTCCCAGGTATCCTGAATTCCTTTAAAAAGATTCAACCCGATTAATCCACCTGCTGATGATTGATAAGGAACAAGATCATCCACTGAATAATTACCAGTGAATCCACCTACATTTGTATGAATGATTTTTTCATCAAATCTGTTAGTAACAGGAAACATTTTGACTGACATTCCCCATATCTTCCAATATCGGAATAATAAATCCTGGCTTTCACCACCCGAAATATTTTGTGTAACGACTGGCAGGGTATCTCCTGGTAACGGGCTATTCTGAATCCTATAGAGTGCACCCAGTCTGGTAAAAAAATAACCTGGAGGCAATATGGTACCTGGAGCAATATCTTGATTTGAAAACGGATCAGGTGCACAGAAGAAGTTGTAGCGGTGACCATGCTCAATAGCTATTTTAGGATAGTCAACCGGCGAGTATGTACCTAAACCCAATACCGCATCCCGTGCCTGTTTTATCCCTGGCAGGATACTCTCAATATTTGCTGCTGTAATTGTTAAATCATGATTTCCAGGCACATAAGTAACCAGAATATTCCCTTCCTGAATAATACTGTTTACCGCATCAAATACACCTTTGTTGGTTGTCGCAACACGCTTTACAAAATCAGCCTGATCTTTTCCCTTATAAGTATCTGTTGTTGCTGGCACAAACCATTCATCGAGCAGATCTCCGGCGATAACCAGTTCTTTGACATTTGGAGCTGCTTTTATCTGTTTAAGCAATTTTTCAAGAGGCCCAAGGTTTACTTTGCACTCAGCATAGGAGGTATCGGCACCAAGGTGAAGGTCGCTGAGAACAACAATCATATTTCGCTCATTCCCTCCATTGCTAAATGGGTTTATTCCCGGATCTGATTGATCTGACTTTTTGCACGATGCAATTACACTCAGGAACAATATCGCCAAAAATGCATTTAAAATCCTCATATTCATATTCATGTTAAACTTATTTTTTTCTTATACCCGAATGGCTTTCCGGAATCTTCCACGTTTATTTGAGAGGACGCTAAACTCCTCTTTTCTGTTTTTTCTCTTTTATTAAAGCAGGCTTGTCTTTAGGCTTTAGATGACCTTGAGTTTATAAAATTAGCATGTAAATATATGTGTTAATAGCATAACTAACGGAAAGTAATTAACGAATTCTCAACTTTAGTCTAAATCGGTAAATTAACAATAAAAAAGCCCGGGAGTTCCGGGCAACCCTTCGACTTAGCTTAGGGTAAGATCAAATAGGTGATTAGCAGGCAAAAGGATTGCCGATAGCCTGGTAAACTGCTTCATCGGCTGCTGCTGAGAGGAAGTGGCGGTATTCGGATTCGCCACAAGTCTGGCAGTAGAGTTTGTCATCGGATTGCCATAGTAGGCAAAGGTGTATTTTTAAGGAGGTTAAATGCACTATTAAAGCATGTTAACCTGATCAGGGAGTTTAAGAATTATAAATAGAAGACCAAAGCGGAAAAGCAACCAATACAACCCTGATTTCAAAATGGTCACAAACAGAACTTTGGTTAAGGGTACTGGATTTATTATTTGCGAATATTTATCCAGTGCAGAGTAAAATACAGTACCACATAGAACCGATTAATTTATTCTTCTTCCTTATCAAATTTATCAAATTCTCTTCTCGCTTTAAAAATCTTTTTACCTCCATAAAGTCCGGCAAAGCCAATCAGGAATATAATGCCATTGCCAATGGGAGCTGATCCTCCGACAGGAAGGTTCCCGCCGCCGCCGAACCCGCCCGGGTCAGACGGTGGTGGAGGGGGCTGAGCTATTACTCCCAGGTTCAGACTTACAAGAAAAGCGACTATCAGTATTAATACTATCTTTTTCATATCACGGCGTTTTTTTAATTGTTAACAAGTTTGCTTGTAAATACCTGGCTTGATGAGGTCGCACGAACAATATATATTCCAGAGGGTAAAATAAATGGCACTTCCATCATCCCGTTCATGGTAAATCGGTTCAGGTCGAGACGCTGCCCCAGTGTATTGTAAACACCAACTTCTGCGTTTTGTCCTTTCATGGATGGCACATCAATAAATAGTTTTGTATCCGAAATGTATGCTGTCCCCTCTGCATTTTTCTGCACTTCATGAATACCAACCACCTTTGCAAAACGCAGTTTAAAGCGATTTTGATCACTACCGGGCTCGTAACCGAATGAATATACAGGATTTTCTCTCAGGTTGATCAACTTAGCTTTTAAACCATCTTCGAGGTAAATAGGGCTTGTGCCGGTAAATGTCTCCATTCCTGAGGCGGTAAAAGTAACATTGGTTGATGCTGTGAACGAAAAATTCAGAGGCACTATAGTTTCAGTCTCACTAAATGGCAGTGCGTTGATACTGAGTCTTGAATTATCGCTTGCTACCGAGTTGAGTTGCGGGGCATCAGCACCTCCAGCCATTTTGTAGGCATCATATTTTCCATCAAAACCGGAAGTCGCCTCACTCTTAAAGCGTACCACCATTTCGTCAGTAGCCTGGTTAGCAATTGATTCTATTCTTAGCACATTTGGAACTATTTCATCATCTTTAAAAAACATAACCGGGTTATGTACCCGTGAAGGATTTTTTATTTGAAAATCTGCACCGGAATTGTTAGCATGAATAATGAAGGATTGTCCCTGAGCAATATATTGACTTCCTCCGTTGAGGCTGACTCCGTCAATAAATGAAGCATAATTTTCTGCTGGAGCAGGTGCCCGAGCTGGCCAGATATAGATAGCATTGTCAATATTTGTTTTAACCCAACCATCTGCTGCAAGCCAGTCGATGGCCGAAGGATAAGGATTTGGTACCAGGTTAAAGCCAGCAGTAGTGGAATTAGGTGTAGCTGAGGAATAGGAAACCGGAATCGAAAGGGTACCATTATTTATTTTACCACTGAAACTATAGGTAATGCTGGTATTCGGATAATTAATCATATAACCTTTATTAATTGAAAGCGGAGTAGTTGTCGCTGCTCCATATGCAATCCATTGATTGTTTCCCTCATTATAACTAAAAAGATAGGATCCAAGGAACAGTATAGACTTAGGGTTCTCGGTCTGTTTAAGAGGCACCGAAACGAAATGATATTTAAAAATGCTCTGATTTGAACTTTGAGTAATATCGCGTTGAATGGTCGCAGAAACATCATCCGTATTATGGAGAAGTGAACCTGTACCTGTTGCATCCGACTTAAGCAGTAAGCCGGTATTTCCTGCAACATTATTGGCAAGTGCATTGCTTACCGTTAATGTAGCGTTTGGATTCACAGTAACTGAACCGGCGTTGATTGTGAGGTTATTTA
>CAIXAQ010000659.1 GCA_903917425.1 uncultured Bacteroidales bacterium | reverse complement strand
CGTTAAAGAACTTCAAAATTTCATTTTTTGTTTGAACCTATGGATTTTTAATCCATAGTGGTTTAGATTCATTTCCTTTAACAAATTGTCCGTGTTTTAGCTTTATACCCGGAAAGGTAAAATATTCCTGGCTTACCCGGTTTAAAATTATCCTGCAAAAATATACATTATGTACGCAGATATTGCGTACATAATATTTAATATACGAACTGATTTGCTTAAATATTTCATAATCCGGACTTCATTTATTAAGCTTTGTGCCGTTATTCAACTGAAAATTAGCTCTGTACCTATCAGTTTCGGACCTTGCGAATTCCAGTATGATGTTTTATAATTCCACTTAAAATCAAACAAATGATTTTACCACAAATGCCAACTTAAAAAATGCATTTCTTTGATTATATGTACAACCCCCGAAGGAAACAGACTTAATCAAAGAAATGCATTAAAACAGATTGTGATTCTTTAAAATTCAAGATGCACTCAGCAATCAGCTTGCGCTTTCCCATAAACCTTCAACAGATAAATAGCGTTCGCCGGTATCGTAATTGAAGGTTAAAATCCGGGAACCAGCTGGTATTTCAGCCAGTTTTTTACTTACAGCAGCCAAGGAGGCCCCGGTAGAGACCCCGGCAAAAATTGCTTCTTCTTTGGCCAGGCGGCGGGCAAATTCAAAAGCACTGTCTTTCGATACGGCAATAACTCCATCAATCAAGGTAGTGTCGAGGTTTTTTGGAATAAAACCAGCACCAATGCCCTGCAATGGATGAGGGCCGGGTGCTCCGCCGCTGATTACAGGTGAAAGCTCAGGTTCAACTGCAAAAACTTTCAGGTTTGGCCACAGCGATTTCAGGTATTTGCTTACTCCTGAAATATGTCCGCCCGTACCAACTCCGGTTATTATATAATCCAGTCCTTCGGGGAAATCAGCGGCTATTTCTTTGGCCGTAGTGTTGTAATGTATTGCAGGATTGGCCGGATTTTCGAATTGAGAAGGTACAAACGACCCTGCGGTGGTGTATGCTAATTCGGCTGCTTTTTCGATGGCTCCTTTCATCCCTTTTTCGCGGGGAGTGAGAACAAATTCAGCTCCATACACCGACATCAGTTTACGCCGTTCAATACTCATGGATTCGGGCATAACCAGAATGATTCTGTAACCCTTGATGGCGGCAACCATTGCCAGTCCGATACCGGTATTGCCGGAAGTTGGTTCGATAATCACGGAGCCGGGTTTCAAAACACCACGACTTTCTGCTTCTTCGATCATTGAAAGGGCGATGCGGTCTTTTATGCTGCCGCCAGGATTGCTCTTTTCAAGTTTGATCCACACTTCGAATTGGGAGGGGAAAAGTTTGTTAATTCGCACGTGTGGCGTGTTTCCTATGGTTTGTAAAATTGTGTTTGCTTTCATTATATGTAGAAGTTTATGGGTTCAACAAAATCTTTTTTATCGCGGATTACTATCTGGGGTTGGTGATACACTAAGGAGAGAGGCTCAACACTTTCGGTAAGCCAGACATTTCCTCCAATGACGGAACCGCGGCCAATTACTGTTTTCCCGCCTAAAATGGTGGAACCTGCGTAAATAATTACATTATCCTGTATGGTAGGGTGTCGTTTCTGATCGCGAAGTGCCCGCTCAACAAACAGTGCTCCAAGCGTAACTCCCTGGTAAATTTTTACATTGTCGCCAATTTCAGTGGTTTCGCCTATTACGACACCCGTGCCATGGTCGATAAAGAAATTCTTTCCTATTTTAGCTGCCGGATGAATGTCGATACCGGTTTTCCCATGCAAATACTCACTCATGATCCTGGGAAGTAGAGAAACATTCAGCAAATGAAGTTCATGAGCAATACGGTAAACTGAAATGGCATAAAATCCGGGGAAAGACATAATAATCTCTTCAATACCTTTTGCCGAAGGGTCGCTCTCAAGAAATGCATTGGCATCATTCAGCATTAATTCGTAAACACTGGGAAGCCGGTTAAAAAATGATTCAACCACTTGCGTGACTTCTTCTTCAGAGTCGCCATGCAATGGATAAAGGAGTTCACTCAGCCTGAAACGGAGGCGGCGTAATTCTTTTTGCAGCGATTTTAAGGAAACAGTGCGGTTTCCTTTAAGTGGAAAGAAAAACATTACAAGTTCATCTACAAAGTGTTGGGTGCTCTCGACCGGGGGAAGGTTGGCATGTGAACAAACGTAACTCCGATAGATTTCTTTAGGTAAAAGTGTTAATGAATTCGTCATCGTAATAATCTGGATATTAATATTATAATGGTATTATTAACAGCTGTTACCTGGCTATGTTCACCAAGCAGTAATTTGACTACAGGAAAGTGATAATTAATTATGAGGTATTTATCAGGAAACCTGATGTTAATTAATATCGGATAACACTTTAGCCAACCTATCGTTTATCCGGGTTAACTGCTGAAAGCGGAACCGGGTTGGACATTTACGTTTCTTCAACCAGTTTTCGATAGGTTGACTTAAATCTCAAATCAGTATTTTCTCCCGACTTCTGACTTTCGGCGTTTTGTAAACAAATCCATTCAATTCGTGGCAGAAATAATTAAAAATAGCTATAAAGTAAGAACCGCCGAAACACATAGAAAGAGTATTGCGTATATTTGTAAAGACAAGCAGGTATTTCGCGGCCTCAGGAATAGTGAATGGTGGTTTCAACGGCCGTTAAAAGCCATAATAAAATCAATGTAAAAGCCATGAAAGCAATACAAAATGATGCGTCAAATGAAAATGACATAGCAACGTATCGCAGGATCCGCGTCGCTATCGGAATATTAGGAATTGGATTACCAATAGCTCTCCTGGTTTTACCACTTTTCCCTTTCCTGGAAACCTCCATACAAGGCTCAATAAGTCAATATTATTATTCGAATTTAAGAGATCTGTTTACAGGAGTGCTGTGTGCTGTAGGACTATTTTTAATACGGTACAAAGGACATAAAAGTTCCAAAATCTGGGAAAACGATAGTCTTCTTACTAACATAGCAGGATATATGGCGTTCGGAATTGCCTTGTTTCCAACCGGTCCGGATGAATGCAGTCAAAAAATCTATACATTGTTTCCTTATTGTTACAGCCTGCTCGGAATCGCACATTATGTGTTCGCCGCAATATTTTTTTCTGTTTTATCTTTAATATCTATCAAGGTATTTACAATCGGACAGGAAGAAAATAAAGGCATTCCTGTAAGTTATCTTAATGAGAATAAAATTTATAGAATATGCGGTTATTTAATGCTCTTTTGCATTATAATGATGCCCGTATTTGATGTTTTTAAAGTTTCATATTCTACCCTGATATTAGAGGCATTAACCTTATTTTCTTTTGGTATTTCGTGGCTGATAAAGGGACGGGTTCTGGGGGATAAGGGCAAAATCGGGGAGAAATTATATAGAGAGAAGAACTAATTTTAATAGGTTTTACGGGTATATTGGAGGATAAAAATATTGTCGGAAGTTGGAAGACGGGAGTCGGAAGCTGCCCGTAAAACATTATCCCATTACAAGTTGCAAATTGGCTGACGCCCAACTTTATCCGGGTTGTTTTCTATGTACGAATGGAGGCTCAGTGTCACAGTCACTTCGGTCTTCTGGCTTTCTAAAACCAATTCAATTCGTGTTAGAACCCTTAAGAATTCATTGAACTTCATGCCGGTTCAGAACGATGATTTCAAATTACCCGGATCAACTGCCTGCGTTCTGTGTGCAATAAATTCATAATACAACTTTATCCATTATTTATCCGGTAAATCCCGGAGCCTATTGGTCTTCAATGCGAAACAATCTTTATCCCAATAATTGAAATGATCAATGTGGTTATAAAAAACAGCCTCCAAAAGTCAGCAGGTTCTTTAAATATTATTATTCCAACCAAAACCGTTCCAAATGCACCAATTCCTGTCCACACAGCATACGCAGTTCCGATGGGCAAATCTTGTGTCACTTTAACAAGCAGGTACATGCTTATAGTAAGGCAAATTAAAAAACCGCCATACCAATAGGTGGTAGAAATCCCTGTTGATTCTTTTGCTCTGCCCAAACAAGTTGCAAAACCAACTTCAAATAGTCCCGCTATTATTAGTAAAATCCAATTCATTTTTTATATCCTGAAATTATTGTTTCACAACCAATGTTCTATATATTCCGTATTAAAAAGTCTGTTGTAACTATAGTTGCAAACTCCTCATTTATACTTGCCAAAGCAGTTTCGTGCATTAAGTCGGCTGAAAAATTTTGTCCGTTAACTCCTTTCTTGTTAAATGTTGCGCTGGCATCTGAAACCAAAAAAGTATCGTAGCCGAAATTTCCTGCCATCCTTACGGTAGTGGAAACACAGTGGTCGGTTGTTAAGCCTGCAATTACAAGTTTTGTTATCTGAGCATTGTCAAGTTGAGCTTTTAAGTCAGTCCCGATGAAGGCACTATTAACATTTTTCTTAATAACTGGTTCTTTACCGATCGGTTTAGCAATATCCTTAAAGTCATTTCCTTCGTTTGATTCGTGAAGCAAGGAAGTTGGATTTGATGAACAGTGTTTAATGTGAAAAATCGGAAGATTGTTATCTCTCCATATTTTCAGTAGTTCAGCAATGTTAGTTTCGGCATTCAGATTGTTCCTTTGTCCGCCCCAGAATTCTAAGTGGTCAAATCCTTTCTGAATGTCGATTAAAACTAATGCCGGGTTGTCAAGTTTCGAAATATTCATTTT
>CAIXAQ010000658.1 GCA_903917425.1 uncultured Bacteroidales bacterium | reverse complement strand
CCTTGCCTGCTGTTAAATTAGTTGCCGAACCTTTGAGTAAACTCTACCGTAATTATATCCGTGGCGGTGTTGGCAATTATTCGGCTTTATATGGCGAGTTGTTTATGAGTTCGCTCCGCAGCAAGCAATACCTCACCTCTTTGCACCTCAAACATCAGTCGGCAGCTGGGGAAATACAAGATTACGGATCGCCCCAGAATAGCCGTAACGAAGCCGAATTAAACGGTTCGAAGTATTTTGCGCTTCATACCCTCACAGGCAAAGCTTTTTATTACCGCGATGGACTTCACCTCTATGGATACAAGCCTGCCGATTTCCCCGACACGCTTATTGAAAAAGATGATGTGAAGCAACACTACTATACAGCAGGAGCCTCAACAACTTTCAGCAGTAACTATAAGGATGCGGATAAGCTAAACCATACTTTTGGACTTTCGTATTACCATATGGCCGGAACGCATGAAAACAGTGAAAACAATGCACAGTTCACAACAACCATCGACAAGCGGTTTGACCTTTTTAAAATCGAAAATGACCAGGTGCTGGGTATTTCGGCGGGATATAATTTCCTGAACCAAAGCGACTCACTGAGACATATCAATAGTGGCATTTTGCTGGTTAATCCTTTTATCAAAGCACAGGTAAACGAATACAGTTTTATGGCCGGCTTTAAACTTAATGTCGCGTCCGATTCTCTCACCAAAGGCCGCATCTACCCGGTTGCTGAGGCAAGGCTCGAACTTATTCCAAATGCCCTGAAACTATACGCCGGCATCAGCGGAGGTATGGAACGCACTTCCCTTCAAAGCATTACGGAACAAAATTTATACATCAGTTCGGTCATTCCCTGGAATTACGTTTACGACAAATTTAAAATTTATGGCGGATTCCAGAGCAACATCAGCCGCAGTTTTAATTTTAACGGAAGTGTTTCGAGCAGCACCTACGAGAACTATCCCCTGTTTGTAACTGACACTAATGCCTATCTCCTCAATAGTTTCACCGTCATATACGACAATATCAGCACGATTAAACTCAAGGGAGAACTCGAATTTATCAAATCGGAACATTTGCGACTGGCACTCATTGGCAATTATACACATTATAAAACCATTGAACAGGTACATGCCTGGTACAAACCTGCCTATGAGTTTGAGTTTACCGGCAGGTACGACATGCAAAACAAGATTGCAATCACAAGCAAAATTGTCGTGAACGGGCCTGTCTGGGCTTTGGTTCCGGTTGAGGTACAATACATTTTACCTGGCCCTAAATATGTCATGGAGGCACAACAACTAAAAGGTTGGGCCGATATAAACCTCGGAACCGAATACCGCTTTAACAAGGCACTCTCGTTCTGGCTTAACTTTAATAATATCACCAACAGTAAATACAACCGCTGGTACAATTACCGGTCGTATGGAATCAATGTGATTGGGGGAGCGAGTTATTCGTTTTAATGGACAATGAACAAAGAACAATGGACAATGGATAATGGACAATGGAATTGATTGATTAAATGTGGAATACAGAAAGTTCAATTAACTATTTTACTGGTAGCGAATTAAATAAATATCTGGTAAAGATCAGGTTTGAAAGGTTTGATTTTTCAGCAAAATTGAATTCCCAATGATAGAATTTCCATTTCTGTAAATGAAAATTACAAAGTAAACAATAATAAAAAATTTCAACCCTAAAGCCCAATTTTCAATGGAAACCTTCATAGCATCGCGCCTTACGGCAGGCAATAAAATTTTTCCTTCTAAAATTATCATCGACCAACTCGGCGTCACATTAAAAATTCCCGGCCTGTTCAGCGGAAACGAAAAAACAATTCCTTTCAACCGTATTTCATCGGTTAATATTATTTGTCCTTTTATTGGTTTCTCAACAATCAGTATCGAAACCACAGGCGAAGGAAGTATAAAAGCTCATGGCTTTTTGAAAAGTGAAGTAATAAGAATTAAAGAACTTATTCTTCAAAAGATGTAACCTTTTATAGTCAGAAAAAATCTTTCCTGTTCCACAGGAACATGCTGTAATTATGAAAAAGTCCCTATTACTTTCAGCAACAGGGACTTTTTATTTTATTCCGGATCCGAAAAGCCTGGAACAACCAGAAGTTTACGTTTTACTGGTTAATACAGAATTACTCTTTTATCACACCATCCTTTTTAAGTTGCTTGATCATCAGGCGCGAATAGCGTTGAACCCAGTCATGCGTATTTTCAGGGTTGAATACATCCGATTGTATCGAACTTAACATTTCATTTGAAGCCAGGTCGTAAAAATTGGTTTCGAGGTAAAATGTTTTGTCCGTTATGGTGTAACCCGATTCTTCCACGTAATCGTAATAGTAAACAGCATACCTGTTGTAGCTGTCGTAGAAAGTATGATTGACAGGTGTATAAGCCATCCCCTCCTGATAACTCTCTTCAGTTTTTACATCCACCAGGGCAACTGTAAATACCCCGTCGCAGCCTGTCTTACTTATAGCTTGTACTATTTGTTCCCTGGTATTATTGGTGTCGGCTAAAAATGCAGAACTAAAAACATCACTGCTTTTTACAGCCCTGCGTCCACGCGATTCAACCACTTTTGCCAACTCGTTTTCGATAGCTATTTTTGCGTTAATTTCCTGGGCAAATGCGATAATAAATATAGATTCATAGCGATCTTTGGCTTTAACATCAGGGTTAACCCAGGAATTTATCACTTGTTGAGATGGAACACATGCTGACATAACAGCCAGCAACAGCAAGGATATAGCTATCAGTTTCATGGAACTCATAAGTTAATTTTAAAAATTGAACACTCTTAAATCAAGAATAATCCGAACCAAAGGCAACCCATCTATAGCTCGTTTTACCGCGGAGCTACTTTATTTTAAAGATCAAACCACCGTTGAATCCAAATGACCAGATAGGAACATACCCTGTTAAACCAACACCCGAGCCGCCCGAACCCCAGTAGAAACTTCCACCGGCACTTGTGATGGGGAAAATAAAGTTGGTTTGCAGCCT
>CAIXAQ010000657.1 GCA_903917425.1 uncultured Bacteroidales bacterium | reverse complement strand
CGTATAGTATATAAGGTTGGTAGCCAAAGCAGTAGCAATAAGCGACCATGCAATTGTGTTTTCGTTTTCGGTATAAAACCTAAGAATCCGCCTTAAGATCAATAAGGATAACCAGAAATAAAAGAAAGCTGCAAAAGCTATGGCTAATTGGTAAGGCTGTGAATACCCGTTGGTTGCATAATCAAAAATAGTAGCAATTAAATGCGCAATGCCGAAGAATGGAAGCCAAAGCAAAGCCGGTCCGGGAAAGTATTTATTTACAATTCCATTTCCGGTATAGTACCTGAAATCCTTATACAATTGGCGGCTGGCAGGATAATATTCGGTTTCATATTGATTGATAAAACCATAATCCAGATCATGATAGATGAACATTGCCGGGAGATAGGCATAATATCCTTTCCCGTCGCTTACAATAACTCTATCCCATGGGCTGGATGGATTTTTGGTAAACAAAAATAACACCACATACACCAGGACGATAAACTCAGGTATGAATTTGCGTAGTTTCATCAACGATATTTTCAAGTTTTGAACTAAGTAATTGGTTTATTGCTACTTATTGAGTGATAAATTCACAGAAATAGCTCGATTAAATCATAATTCTGATATTCAAATCCGAAACACAAAAGCTACCGAAATAAAATTCATATTTCTCCGTGCTCCTCCATGTTCTCCGTGCCTCCGTGGTTTTTTGCCTCCAAACAAGAAAAACACAGAAGAATTTTTTGGAAGCAAAGAGCTATTTATTCCGCTGCCTGAGAGTTTCAAAAATAATAATACCGGCGGCTACCGAAACATTTAAGGAGCCAATGGTACCAAGTAATGGAATACGAATCCTGTCGTCGCAAACTTTCAGGTATTCGGGCGAAATGCCATCTTCTTCCGATCCTAAAATAAATGCAATCGGGCCAGTCAGATCTGTTTTTCCAAAATCTGTACTGCCGTGTTCGGTAACTGCAACCAGCCGTACTCCTGAATCTTTGAGGTAGCGTAAAGTGTTTTTGAGGTTAGGGCTTCGGTGCACGGGAATCAGGTTTAATGCTCCTGCCGATGTTTTTATGGCATCCGCATTCACCTGTGCACTGCCCCGCGATGGAATTATCAGCGCATCGACCTGGGCGCATTCGGCACTGCGGGCAATGGCTCCGAAGTTCCTTACATCCGTGATCCGATCCAGGATAAGAAACATAGGTTGTCCGCCCGACTCGAAAGTTTTAATCAGAATATCTTCAATGGGCTGGTATTCGATCATCGATACGAAAGCCACAATGCCCTGGTGGTTTGCTTTGGTAAATGAATCCAGCTTTTCATTTGGAACATTCTGGACCGGAATTTCGAGTTTCTCGGCAAGAGTGGTAATTTCACGCACCTGGGCATTACGTAATTCACGCGAAAGCAATATTTTTTCTATATCCTTTCCGGCATTAAGCGCTTCGAGGATGGGGTGTATGCCATATATCAGGTTTTCGGGTTGTTTACGCGGACCTTTAAAGTGTTTTTCGTACATATATTTTTTAGGGGTTGGGGGTTATGGGTTAGGGTTTCAGTGTTTCATTCTTCTTAGTACACTGAGCGCAGTCGAAGTGTAGGGTTTCAAGTTTCAGGTAGTGAGACTGTTAAAGTGTCCTTGAAGGGTTGGGTTTAGGTTATATTTACTTCAGGATGATTCGAATAATTTTTAATTGTAAAAACTATTTTCCATTTTCCATTTTCCATTTTTCACTTTTCACTTTTCGTTTTTCACTATTCACTTATTTACCGTCTCCACATTTGAACACTCTGGTACCACGAGGTTTTATAGTTCTGGTTTCGCGCTAAAACATAGTCGTTGTTACTAAAAGGATTTGCGGCTTTATTGAAATAGAATCTCAAAGCCCTCGTGTCATCATATTCGCCATAAATCCACAGTTCCTGCTCAAAACTTCTGAAAACTTTGGCAGGTTTACCCATAATGATATAAATCATCCCCCTGTCAGTTTTCCAGCCTTCTGTGAATGAGGTGTATAGCCGGTTTGCAGTCTCTACCCTTTGATAATATTTTCGGATAAGTTCGGTTGCCAGGTCGGGCCGTCCCGCATTTACTATCCAGAAACTATCGACGGCTATTTTAGGCACTGCATAGGAGTTCAGATGCTGAAATTCTTTCGATGAGGTGATGTACCGCAACGATTCAAGCATTAACGAATGTTGGGTCACTTTCGG
>CAIXAQ010000656.1 GCA_903917425.1 uncultured Bacteroidales bacterium | reverse complement strand
TGCCTTTTAACCTTTGCTTTTTGACCTAAATTCAATGCGGCATTTTAACATTTTATGTCAAAAAAAGCATCAACTTATCGAAGCGATCTCATTCGCTCCTTTAAAGTAAGCAAGTTGCGAATAAATTAATGAATTAGTTACTAAGATGATAGTGTGGCATATTCCATCCAACCTTTAATAAACAAATAAACACATGAATCAAATAGTCATTTCAATACCAAATAAAATCAACCTGATTCCGGTTGTCATCAAGAGTGTTTCTACATACTCCAAAATTATTGGGTTTCCTGATAAAGATTGTACGCATTTGGAACTGGTGATTGAAGAATTGCTTACAAATGTGATAAAGTATGATTATATGCCCGAACAAACCGAGATCATGGAAATTGTGCTTAATACAACTACCTTAGGTGTTGGTGTACTAATAAAATCAAATGGTGTTCCTCTGGATATTGAAAAAATAAAGTCCTTTGAGAATGTCGGCATGGAGCAAATAGTGTCGCAAAACATTCATGGTTTGGGGACATTGCTCATTAATAAACTTGCCGATTCTATTAAATATACCAACAAAGGAAAAGAAGGGCTGGAGATAGAAATTGAGAAATATCTTCCTTATGAATTGTTGCCTGCAACTGACATAGAGGTTTTAAATGAAGCCGGGAAAATTGAAAATAATGCAAGTTTTGAATTCTATATCAGGCGGATTCATCCTTCCGAGGTACATGATATATCAAGGCTGGCTTATTACGCATACAAGCAAAGCTATATTTACGAAAACATTTATTACCCCGAACGGGTAAGGCAACTCAACGAAACAAATGAATTTATGAGTTATGTTGCTGTTAATAAAGCTAATGAAGAAATAATAGGGCATTGCGCCAACGTCCCTGAAAGCTTTTCAGATTTATGTGAATTGGCTGGGGCTTTTGTAAATCCGGCATATCGCGGAGCAGGCTGCCTTAAGGATTTATCAAAACATCAAATCCAGGAAATGCAGGAACTGGATTTTTCTGGCGTTTGTGCTTATGCTTTTACAACCCACCCATATTCGCAAAAAGCAGGGTTTGGTCTTGGATTAAGGGAGTCGGCCTTGTTTATCTCAAGGGTAACAGTAGTTGATTTCAATAAAATTTCAAGTTCAAACAAATACCGGGAATCGTGGATACTGATGTTTTATTACTTTAAGAACAATGACCCGAAAGTAGTATTTGTGCCACAGAAGCATAAAAATATTATTGAAAAAATATATGCAAATCTTGGTATTGCTAACCGCACATTAAATGCCGTTTTTAATGAAAATGTAATTTCAAAAAACGAGGCAGCAATTATTGAAACTAAAGTGGATTTATATTTCTGCGCCCATATTTATATCAAAGACTATGGCAACGACAGTGTTGAAAACATTCGCCATTCTTTAAAAGCATTTTGTTCAAACCGCATCGAAACCATTTATTTGTACATGCCTTTGGATTGCCCCGAAACATCAGAATTGTGCAGCGATTTTGAAAGCATGGGATTCTTCTTTTGCGGCATAAAACCTGGCAAAGAATATCAGGAATGGCTTGTTTTGCAGTATTTAAACAATCAAATATACCCTTACGAAAAACTTCAGTTTGCTTCGGAGTTTGGAAAAGAATTGATGTTATATATTCAATCTGAAGACCCTAATTTGAAAATGTAAAAATGATAGCATATAAACTGAAAATAATCTTCTCCCCTAAAAAATAAACATCATTTAGGCAGAAAGCAGATGCCAACCGGAATAGCAGAAAATATCTTTATCAAAAAAAACCTTGGTTAAACTACCCTGTTAATGAAAACATTTATTGAATATTCTGATTCGTTTTCCATTACCTGCAATCCTGAGATGCTGGATTTCGGCGTTAATGGATTGGAATATTGCATATACGAAAGCTCCAGCCCCTTGCTTACCCCATGCGGAAATGTTTTTTCACATCCTTCAGAAGCTGTTATCCGGCTATTGGTTACTGACTTACAGCTATTTGATGACCTACCTCTTAAAATGTTATCATCGCCGGTACTATTTTCATTTCTTAAGGATGCCTTCATTTTCGACGATGACCCCTTTCTGCATCAATGGGAAAACCTGCTCGCTTCTGATAGATTTGTACTGTATAAAACATCAGGGAAGGCTTTAAATCAGCTATTTGGTCCTGACGATCCGCTGTTTTCTTTTTCTTTCATCACGTTAACCGGGTTGATTTCTGTAATCAACAGATTTGCAGAAAGATCAATGGGTGAAATTGCCATGGCCGAAAGTGATATGCATCCTATTGCTGATATTATAAAATCTGGATATTTGAAGTTAGCACCTGGCCAAAAAGTGGCTGTACAGGCTTTGAGCAGCGTGCATCATTCAGGCATTGTGATGCCACTCTTGCTGGTTTTGGATGAGATTAGCCCTGCGGAATATGTAAAAGGACTTATATCGCTCAAAATTCTCACCAAAGAGCAATATTCGGAATATCTGGCCGGAGTGGTAAGGGTAACTAATTTCCTTGGCCATTTATCACAAAAACATGTGCAGGAAAAATTGGCATCTGTTTTTATCAATGAGGGTGAATGCGATTCAATCGAGTTTAAATCAACTCTTCGCTGGGATATCCGTGCTGGGAAAACCAACCCAGCTATTGAGCGGGCATGTCTGAAAACCATATCAGCTTTTCTCAATTCAAATGGCGGTAACCTGCTGATTGGAGTTCGTGATGATGGCTCAATTGAAGGTACTGATACCGATAAGTTTGCCAATGAAGATAAATTTCTGCTTCACCTTTGGACTCTTATCCGCACCTGTCTGGGTAAGGACTTTTGTCCTTATATCCATACAAGGATTGAGAAACTGGAGGAAAAGCCAGTTTGCATTGTTGAGTGTCAACCTTCCGATAGACCCTCATTTCTTCGTCAGCCTGGATTTGATGAGGAAATGTACATCCGTAT
>CAIXAQ010000655.1 GCA_903917425.1 uncultured Bacteroidales bacterium | reverse complement strand
GGCCCACATCGCGTTTCTGATCTCCGGGAAGTTCCTTAAAAGCATCGAATAAATCCTGCAAAAGTCCTTTTCGACCCAGGAAACGGATACGGAATTGCTCTAACTGGTCGGTACTTTGGGCATTAAATTGCTTTACTTCTTCGAGTAACTGATTGATCTTCTCTTTCATACGATTTACTTTCTAAAATCAGTACTTTAAAGTACCGGTTTGCAAAGGTCGGGAAAAGTTTTTTATTTTTTTGCAACTAATTACCCTCTAAATTCGCCATTTTTGCCACCGATTTCACTGATTAGCACAGATTTATAGCTATTTATGATAGTTCTTATGTTAAGACTGACTGAATTGCTTTAATTTTAATCTGCGAAATTTGCGAAATCTGTGGCAAATATTTTTTTTTCAATGCTTTGTATGGGTTGAAAAGTTACATTTTCCCCAATTAGTGAAAATGAGTTCTACCTGATGAGATTTATAATCCCGGTATTTCCGCCCGTCAGTCCGTCCCGGTTACCAACATCATTGTTATACCACATAGTTCCATTCCTGAAAGTGGCGGTAATCTTCCATATGTAGACACCAATTTTGCATGGCGATTCGTTGAAAGTTCCGTTCCAGCCTTCGGCAGGGGCACCCTTTTCAGTCAACTTGTCGGATTGCCATAAAAGCTTGCCCCATCGGTCGAAAACTTCCGCGTTGTAGGATGCCAGGTTCACTCCGACCGGTTTCCATAAAAGTGTTGATGTGTTGGGCACTACCGCCATAGCGTTTGGAACCCACAGGCCTTTGTACATCATTTTGTAAATGACGCTTGTTGAATCAACGCAATCGTAGTTGTTGCGGGCGTACAACTGCACAAGGTAATCGCCGTCTTCGTTATAGGTAATTACAGGTGAACCCAGGTTTGAAGTTTGCCCGTTGCCAAAATCCCAGTAATACTTATTCGCAGCAATCGAGCCATTTTCGAATTTCACCTGTCCCTGGATTTTTTCATAATCTTCGTTAATGGAAAATGCACTGAAAGGTGCTGGCACAACAGTGATCTTGTAAACAACTGTATCGGTGCATTTATTGGTATCGGAAACGGCATGAAGAATAGAATACACACCCAGGCTATCGAAAGTAAAAGCTACATTCTGACCAATCATTTTCCCGATTGTTTTCGATCCGCTGCTAATCAGCCATCCCAAGTGCGAGAAGGGAGCCTGGCTCGTTTCGGAAAGGTCGAAGAAATGTGTCGGATGTCCCAGGCAGGCCACACTGAAATTGAAATCTGCCACCGGCAGGCCATTAATTCTGACTGTATTTATTGCTGTATCGCTGCATCCAAGCGCATTTGTTACAATGAGCCTGGCTTCATAATCGCCCAGTACAGGATATTTATAATACGGGTTTTGCAGTCCCGAAGTATCGTTTCCGGCAGCAGGATCACCAAAATCCCAACGGAAATTGGTTGCTGTTACCCCATTATAATTAGTTGTATCGTAAAAATTCGCCCTGCTTCCTGCACAAGCACCCTGGGTAGAGAAGCCGGCAAGTGGAGAAGCCAGGATGTTAACGTTAGTGCTGGCGCTGTCGCTAAAGATTTTTCCATTAACGAGTGTAGTTACCCTGAGTTTAACCGCATAAACTCCCGCTTGTGCAAACGAATGAGTAGTTGCTGAACTGAAAGCGGAATATACTGTGGCTGGACTGCCATCGCCCCAGTTCCAGTTCCATTGCGAAATGGTGCCCTGGCAGGTACTCAAATCGTGGAATGCAATTAACTTATCCTGGCATCCTGTCTGGCTGGTATTTGTAAAGGCCGCTTCCAGGCAGGGAGAAGGATCGTAAAGAGTGGTCTTTTCGGCCATGCATCCGTTATCGTTCAGAACGGTAAGTTTTATGTTGTATGATTCTGAACCATGATAAGTGTGAGTCGTGGTGTTGTTTGGAGCATGAATCGTATCAGAAGTGCCATCGCCATAATTCCAGATATAGGTTGTTATCGCAGCCGAAGTATCAGCAGATGTGCTGGTTAGCGCAACCGTGCTGTCGCAAAGCCCGGCTATATATGTAAAAGAGACTACCGGAAGTGCTTCCACCAGGACGGTTTGAATACTCGTGGCCGAACATCCGAATTTATCGATGGCTGTGAGATTTACACTAAAGTAACCCGTTTTGGTGAAAGTGTGCGAAGGCTTTTTCAACGTTGAAATATTCGCCGAGCCTGATTGCGGATTGCCAAAATTCCAGTTGAAACTGACCAGTGAATCTGTGATTGGGGTTGTAATTTGCGGAACAAACTTCATCGGCTTGCCAAAGCACTCCTGCTGATGCGTAAAAGTAAGTTCAAGCGGAGCAGGAACACATACCAACCGGGTAGAAGTATCAATACATCCGCGCTCATCGCTCACAATAAGTTTAACATTATAACAAGTATCGGTTTCAAAATACTGGTAAACCGGGTTCTGTAAAGTGCTGTATTGGAAAGGTTCAAATGTCCATTGCCACGTTTTAATGACCGACTGGTAGCTGTAAGATGAATCGGCAAACTGCACCGAACCCTGGCTGCAAGGCGATGCCGTGTATTTAAAGGCAGCCGAAGGTTTATTGAATACCTGGACAGGTTTTGAGAGGGTACTCGTACAACCGGATTCCGAAATGGTGGTAAGTGAAACCGAATATATACCCGGGAGACTAAAATCAAAAGATGGATTCCGGAAAGTGGAAGTATCGGTAAGCGAGCCGTTTACACCAAAATCCCAATAACAGCTAACGATCTTCCCATTATTCGGGGCAAACGATAAATCGGTAAACTGGGTAGCTGCTCCAGCACAACTATTGGCATAGCTGAACGAAGTTACCGGCGAATCTCCGATAGTTACCGGATAACTAACTGAATTCATACAACCACTGGAATCAGTAATCGTAAGTATCACGTTATATATCCCAGGATTACTAAAATTGTGCACCGGGTTTTGAAGACTACTGCTGGCTGAACCATCACCGAAACTCCAGTTATACGACTGAACTGCCGGAATATTTGTCGCCGTTGTGTCTGTATAGAAAGTTAATGGTATGGATGAACAAGTCACAGTATCGTGATAAAAATCAACGCCAGGTTCTGGGGTAATAATAAGTTGTTGCCTGATCGTATCGGAACACCCCATAGCATTGATAGTAATCAGGGAAACCAGGAATGGCCCGGTGTTCGAGAAAGTATGTACCGGGTTGAGTAAACTGCTGGTATTGGC
>CAIXAQ010000654.1 GCA_903917425.1 uncultured Bacteroidales bacterium | reverse complement strand
TTAAAGAATGGCTCTGCAACCAATACCCGCTCATTTTTCAAAAACCATCAGAAGAAACCTGCGAAGCTGATCCGGTGGCCGAGCGGAGCCGAGGCCGCCGAGACTCGGTAGCCGAGCGGAGCCGAGGCTCAGATTGGGTAAAACTCTATGAATCCATTGTCGGGGATGATATCGTTAACCAGGATAAATACGCTGCCCTGCCGCTCCATACCATATTCCGCTATCTAACTCAAAAAATCAAAGAAAATGGCCGCAAATAACAAATTCGCTGAACTCGTTTCCTATTTCCAGCTACTTGCAGCTGAGCATATCAGTATTAAAAACTTCTACCGCTTTGAAGTGGATGAAGTGCTTACCGACCTTCGCGATATCGAAACCCCCTGCCTGATCATGGAAGGCTATAAATTTTCATTCACTGATAACAAGAGCGACAATATTCTGAAAACAAGAGGCGGCGCCTTTATCCTGCTGGACCATGTGAAAGATATTGGCGACTTCAACGCCATTCACACAGCTTGGGATAACCTCGAAGCTATTGGGGATGATGTACTGGCAAGAATAAAATCAGACAGGCACGTTTTATCTTCGCCGGTACAGAATTTCCCTTTCGAATCTGTCGAAGGCCAGCTTATAAGTACTGAATTTGGAAATTATTATGGAATTCGTTTCACTTTTGATATTGTTTGCAAATTCAATAATGAAGTGGATCCTGCCAGATGGGTGCCAACTCTTATTGAACTTCCAACACCTTAAACAATAAAACAAAATGCCTAACTCAAACCCTAACTGGATTAACGAGCAAAATATAGCCGTCAAAGGATGGGCTAATATGGTTACAAGTAAACTGAAATCTTCGGCTTTACGCTTCCGAAAAGGTAAATCCGGGATGGTGATCAGAGGCGTAGGAACTAAAAACCAACACCAGGAAGATAAACTGGTAAACAGTATTGGACGAAAAATTTACATGGCTTCCGGTTTAGCTGAAGGAATCGGCTTTAAAATAGAACGCCATGGTATTTTCGTTCATAAGGGAGTAGGAAATGGGCATATCATGCAAAACGGTATGGTAATACGCGGTTCACGAAAGCCAAAACCCGGGAAAATATATGCTGGTCCAATTAACCGCCGTCCGGTTAACTGGTTCAATACTCAGATAGATGCCTATGCTCCCAATCTGGCAAATAAAATCGCTTCCATCAATGCAAATGCTGTTATCAATGAATTGAATGTGAGAATAAAATAAACGCAAATAGAAAAGGCTCAAACTTCACGCTCCGAATTAGCCTTTTATTTATAACCGCTATAAATAACGACCGTTTACAATGTCTGGCATTGTTATTATGTACTTTTGGGTTGCTTTTCAAAATACAGTTTGAAATGCTTCATGAATATCCATTTTTAAATTGTTGCTTGCGGATTTGGAGACATAATTGAAGCTTCGATGAATGCACAATAATTTGTGTTGGTCGAGATCAAAATTCTATGATAATCGCTGCCTATAGCAGACTATATCGTAAGAAATAATTAAATACATAAGATTCATTAAATATTTGTGTTATGAAAAGAGAATTAATCATATTAATTGTATTACTGCCAATAATTGCTGTTGCTCAGTTTTCCGAAAGAACTATTGCAAAGGCAAACCCATCTATGAAAATTGTATATGATACAATGAGTAATTTCGAACATCACAACAAACTTGATGAATACAAGATGTATATTGG
>CAIXAQ010000653.1 GCA_903917425.1 uncultured Bacteroidales bacterium | reverse complement strand
GAAGGTATCTATTCAAATCTGGCTGTAATCACCCATTCGAATTCGGAGTTCGTAGTTGATTTTATTAAACTGATGCCGGGCGTTCCAAAAGCCAAGGTGAAATCACGAATCATTCTTACTCCCCAGCATGCCAAGCGTTTGTTCCGTGCTTTGAAAGAAAATATCGGCAAATTTGAGGCCATGCACGGTGTTATCAAAGAAACAGAAGGCGGAGATTTACCGTTTCAGCTCAGTGGACCTGCAGGTCAGGCTTAGTAGAATAGTAAGTGAATAATTTAAAATAAGGAGGTTTCTGATACAGAAACCTCCTTATTTTTTTACCGGTTAACGATGTATTTGTAAATTAGTTTGGATTGATCCTTATCAAGTTTTGCCTTCGGGCCCATCTTTGCGATGACTTTTTCCCATTCCGGATTCAAACGGCTGTCAGGTTTGGGTAGTTTGTGGCATTTCCCGCAATTGTTTTGAAACAGGTCATGTCCCTGCTGCAGTTCAGCAAGGCTAGCCTGTTCCACTTTGTTTACATTTGTTTCGCCTGGAACATAGAGCTGAGTAGTACATGCAACACTTCCTGCAAATAGTAAAGCAATAAAAATTGGTTTCATAATATTGGTTTTAGTTCACCATATAAAGGTATGAAATTGGACCATAATTTTTGAATTTATTTTTTTCTACTGCATTTTCCTCAAAACATTCTCAATTCCCACCATCATATCATCCGTTATATCGAGGTGAGTTACAAAACGTATTTGCTGTGGAGAGAGGGCAAGTGCATGAATATCATTAGCTTTCAGGTTTCCCAGAAATATATCGGCAGGCATTTCCGGTTTAAGAGTAAAAAAAACCAGGTTTGTTTGAACCGGCATGACCGATTCAATATATGGAAGTGATTGTAACAGGCTTTCGAGGTGTTTAGCTTTTTTGTGATCGTCGTGGAGACGTCCAACATGGTTATCCAGCGCATAAATACATGCAGCTGCCAGGTAACCGGCCTGCCGCATTCCACCACCGAACACTTTGCGTATCCTCCGGGCCTTGTTTATAAAGGCCATATTGCCAATCAATACCGAACCAACCGGGGCACCTAATCCCTTGGAGATGCAAATTGAAATACTGTCGAATAAACTCCCGTAATCAGCAGTTGTTTCAGCGGTTTCAACCAAAGCATTGAAGAGGCGGGCTCCATCGAGGTGGTATTTTAAATCGTTTTCGTGGCAAACTTTTCCGATAGCAGTTAATTCATTGAAATCGTAAATGGAGCCACCGCCTTTGTTCATTGTGTTTTCGACTGAAACAAGCTTTGTAAGCGGACGGTGAGGATCATTCGGAGGATTAATATGCGCTGCTACATCAGCTGCCGTAATTCTTCCGCCATCGCCTTCGAGCAGGCAAACCGAAGCACCTGAGTTCATGGCAATACCTCCGCCTTCGTAATAATACACGTGTGAAAGTTTATGGCAAATCACTTCATCGCCCGGTTGGGTATGCGCTTTAATGGCAATCTGGTTGGCCATCGTTCCCGAAGCACAGAAAAGGGCTGCCTCCATACCAAACATTTTGGCAACTTTCGCTTCCAGCTCATTTACAGTGGGGTCGTCGCCAAATACATCATCACCAACTTCGGCAGCAAACATGGCTTTTAACATTCCGGGCGTTGGACGGGTTACGGTATCACTTCGTAGGTCTATCATTTTAAAGGGTTTTGGGGTTAGGCTTTGGGGGTTGGGGAGTTGGGGTTTATTGAGGGGCGACAAGGTGAGGGGAGACTGTGAGAGAGTGAAAAGTGAAGAATGAAAAGTGAATAGTAGGTAAACACTAACGATTTTCCATTTACCATTTTCTATTAACTATTTTCCATTAACTATTTTCCATTTTCAAATTAAATAATCAATGCACACTTTATCAATGGAAAAATCCTTGTTAAATGCTATAAATTCCTGATGCGCCGGGTGAACGGTATAAAAATCGAGATCGGACATGGTATCGAAATCCATTGTCAGGACTATATCAAAGGACCAGGCAAGTCGGCGTATATCTATCCCGGCTTCGTATTTTCGGATTACATTTATTTTCAGCGGTAACTCATTCAAGCGCTCTATTACTTCCTGAGCTGCCTTTGATTTCTCAATTTCACTTCCGAAATCTTTCAGCTTGAACATAACAATATGTCGTATCATGAGGTTTTAGGGGTTAGGATTTGGGGGGGTGAAAATCAGTTATACCTGCTTTCAAACTTGTTTATATAATTGTGCATTATAAAAAGTAATTGTTTATATCGGATTTCTTAAATTTAATCCGTGTTTCAATTTTTTGCTCTACACTTTTCACCCTTCACTTTTCACTCTTCACTCTTCATTGTCCATTGTCCATTGTTCACTTCTCTCCTTGTCACCCCTCCCCTTGTCGCCCTTCACCTTGTCATAATCCGGCAAAAGCATCCTTAATCTGATTCAAACCTTCTGATAATGTAGCAACAGGACATCCGATATTCATACGCATAAAACCTTCACCACCAGGACCAAACATAACTCCCGGATTAAGACCAACTTTAGCCTTATGAAGGAAAAACTCGTTCAGATCTTTGTCGTTCATTCCCATGTCGCGGCAGTCGAGCCAGACGAGGAAAGTGGATTCAGGGCGAACCACTTTGATTTTTGGAAGATGCTCTGCAACAAAGGATTCGAGCGTTTCCATATTTCCAGCAAGGTATTCCATCAGTTCATCCACATACGTATCACCGTGAAGGTAAGCCTCTTCTGAAGCAATATTCCCGAAAATATTTCCACCGCCAATATGCAGGTGATCAATTGTAGAATTGAATTTCCGGCGCAGGCTATCATTTTCGATAATTACCGAAGAGGAAGATAGCCCGGACAAATTAAAAGTTTTACTCGGAGCAACGGTGGTAATGGTCTGCATGCTGATTTCTTGCGATAGGCTTGCAACAGGGATGTGCCTGAATGGCTTGAATATCAGGTCGCAATGGATTTCATCCGAAAGAATAAGTACATCATATTTCAGGCAGATTGCGGCCATTTGTGCAAGTTCATCGCGGGTCCAGACACTTCCGCCGGGATTGTGCGGATTTGAAAGAATGAGCATTTTTGCACCGTCTTTAGCCAGGAACTCCAGGTTTTCCATATCCATACACAAACGGCCCTCCCTCAAAACCAAATTGTTGTAGACCAGCGTACGTTTATGGTCAGTAACTGCTGTGAAAAACGGGAAATATACCGGAGGCTGGGTAATAATCTTGTCGCCGGGTTGCGTATAGGCAAGCACGGCCATATTTACGGCAGGCACTACACCCGGGCTAAAAGTGATCCAGTCGCGTTCGACTTTCCATTGATGACGCCTTTCGAGCCAGGCCTGGAGCGAAGTAAAATAACTTTCTTCCCGCATTGGGTATCCAAAAATACCATGCCTGGCTTTTGCTATGATCGCTTCGGTGATATATTCGGGAGTCAGGAAATCCATATCAGCCACCCACATCGGCAATGCATCTTCGGCACCTAAAAACTTACCCATCCCATCGTATTTGATACACGAGCTGCCTTTCCGTACAACTATTTTGTCAAAATTAAAGTTCATCTATTGTTTTATGATTGTTAGAAGCGTCAAAGGTATTATTTTTTCAGTTGATGCCGGAAGATGAAAAGGTTTCAAATCAGGATATACATTCGAATCCCTGCTGCTTAAATTCTTCTTTTACTAACCGACATTTGCCCATCCCCCTTAAATTCTCTATTTTTGTTATCACTAATACCCATCTATGACTGATTCTGTACTATCACAGATTTCGCGAAAGTATAATTTCGACGACACTCCCTTTATGAAGCTGATGCGCAAGAGAATACATAAAGTATTACTTATTGCAAGCAATTACGATGCATTTATTCTGGAAAGTGACGGCCGTATCGACGAGCATATTTTTAACGAGTACACTTCGCTTAGCCTCAGCAATCCACCCGAATTTATACATGTTTCATCTGAAGAACAGGCACTTGAAATTCTGGAAACGGATAAAATAGACCTGGTAATCTGCATGTTAACACTCGAAGATATTGATTCCTTCGATCTGGCAAAACACGTGAAGCACAATTATCCGGCTATTCCCATAGTTGTGCTGACTCCCTTTTCGCGCGAAGTAACCCTGCGCTTATCGAGTGAAGATCTGAGTATCATTGATTATGTTTTTAGCTGGCTTGGCAATCCCGAACTTTTGGTTTCCATCATCAAACTGCTGGAAGATAAGATGAATGTTGAGTACGATGCACTCGTTGTAGGTGTGCAGG
>CAIXAQ010000652.1 GCA_903917425.1 uncultured Bacteroidales bacterium | reverse complement strand
GAATCCGGCTCTTGTTTGTATTGTTTTGCAGGTATGCCGTATTGATTCGGGCGCACATTCAATTTCAATAGTAGGATCTTCACCGGAGTAAAAGATCGTTTCTCCAAGTACGGAATGCACAAGGGAAGCCGGGATGGCAAAAAGGGCGGTATTCCCGCCGAGGGCAATTTGTTTTTGTATGGTTATCATGGGGTGTATGTGCTAAGTGCAAGTATGTCCCTTTTCTGGACATATTTGCCAAAGATATTTATTTGTTTTGGCTGTTTTCATAGTGGTTTATTGCTGGTGGGAGCAGGTTACCAACATCCGATAAGCTTACAAGCAATAAATTTTCCAGTTTGAGTGATAAATCCTTTGAGTAGGAAAATTTTGCGCTTTTGTTTATAGAGCGGGAATAATTTTTCTTGATGCTGTCGAATGGCCATATATCTTCCGTGAAACCGAATTTGTTTTGGAAGGTTAGGATGGCATCGCGTTCGTTCATCAGCGTCATGTAGAAGCTGATCATGTTGCGCATGAGGAATTTAGTCTGGTGTTCCATAACCTTTCCAAAAGAAATAATGTCAGTAGGCGAAAGCTCCCATCCGTACCTATAAAAATCATCCTGTGAAAGGGTTATTTTAATGGTTTCGGTATGCCTGCAAGATTGGTTTTTTTCGTACCACATATTATGACGCCGCGATGGTTTGCTAAGGCATTTACGAAATCGATCGTTAATGAATTTGTTGGATGAAAAATTTGCCGGGTCTCCATAATTGAGAACGATATATCGTTTTACATAAGGCTTTACCGGTAATTCCAGAAAAAACATTTTGTATAAGTATTTATTTGAGAATAGGAAATTTAGTTATTCGGTATTGCCATCTTCCACTTAGACGTACATAGTAAAAAATGCCTGTTTTGTTAAGATGGTATCTTACTCTGTCATAAACCAGGCAATGTTGATGATAATTGTTTGCAAAAACAACGACAGATGCCATTTCCTTAAATTCGTTATTTCCACGGTATTCACGAGCGGTCCAAACTTCGAACTTGTAAGAATATTTTTGTTTTGCCATGATCATTTTTCAAAAACTGTTTCCTTTATTGAAAGCAGCGAATAAATATCTTTTCCCTTTTTTTGTAAGTATATCAGAACTTGTAATAAGTCCTAATTCTCGTAAAATAGCCCTGGCAAAGTTGCCGGAGGTAAAGCCACAGGCATACTGAAGCAGTGTATATTTTACAACTTCTCTATATTCAATGTCGCCGAAATCTGCATTAGCGAAAGCTATTTCGATTTCCTTATCTGTTAGTAAATCCCTTACTGTTTCCATTTTTTCAAGTATAAAAATTAATATTCCATTTCGTCATTCCAGCAAATTAATTGGCCATCAAATTCCTTGTTAGCAGGAAACCAATTTAAAAAATCTTCCTGTGATAATCCATCGTTTTCAGGAAGGTATGAGGTTGTAATGTCGTGTAGTATATCATTTACAAAAAATTCGCCGGCGCGGTTAATTTTGAAATTCCATATTTTTTTAATTTCAATATCCTGGGCAAGAATTATCTGTTTGCTCTTATATGGTTTTCCGGACCATGCCCGTGGGGAAAAGAATTCGCCAACTTTGAAGCGATGGCCTGAGCGGATGGTGTGGTTTTTAGGCCAGCATGAATCTAATATTGCAGTATCAACTGAATAAACAAAGATTAGGTTTGAAATTAATTTCCACATCAGATCATCGGAAGTATTAATCTCGCATAGTGAAGTAAAAAGTTTTTCAACAAAATAGGTGGATTCACTGGCTCGCGGGTGCGTTTTCTGAAAGGTAAGGCTGAAGGTGATTACTTTGCTCATAGGGTAGAATTTAAAAGAGTATTGTTTTCAGGATTAATTATGTGGCCAGGGCAGCCGCCGCCAAAAGGATCGAAACCTATACAATCATTTGAGCATGAAATAAGTTTGTGGCCTTTTGATTGTAGAAATTTTAACTCTACTCTTGCGACCTTATCTCCAAGCATTTTGCCATTATCGTCCTGAATGAAATTTATTTTTTTATTTCTGTAATTATCCAGGATTCGTTGAATATTTACGCTTAAGTGTACTATTGTTGCCATGATTTTAATTTTAGATTCTGTATTTGCTAATGAAAGAAGAGAAATCCCGAATAAATTTTTCATGGTCGGAAAAAGTTATCCAGCAGAAAAAAATCCCGTTTAATTCAACTCTTGTGTCAAGGTAAGTTCCGAGGTCTTGTTCGGCTGTAAATACGAACCTGTTATTATCAATTAAGGTTATGACTGTTACTTGTTTTGCCATTGTTTTGAAGTTTGAATGGGTTTAGTAATTGACCATTAAAAGTTTATAAATTTCATAAACTTCCTTTGTAGGATTTTCGGCGATTAATTCATCGATTTTTTTCCAAGGTATTTTCAATCCATTGAAGCAGCAACTTTCTTCCCAATTTCTTTTGTATTTC